>QNXQ01000128.1 GCA_003978875.1 Aquifex sp.
AAATCTAAAGGATTTAGAGAAAAACTTTATCAAATTGGTAAAAAAGCTCTTAATGATTATTATTTGCTCATGCCAAAAAGAAATATATAGCTAAAAGAAATTGACAGAATAGGCATAGAGTTCAAAGCAGGAATAAGAACGAAGGTTATTAATGGTGAAGAAAAGGAAGTGGGTTTCTTTAATCCATCTCCTCAAGAATTTGCTAAAAGAGTAGTTAAAAAGTTTAAGAGTAAAAGAAATGATACAGCAGTGTTTTTTATAGGAATAAACGAAGATACAAGAGATTTTAGCCCTATTCCTTTAAACAGAATAAGAAATGAATTTCATGAAGAAATTATGGAATATGTATCTTCTAAAGAGCCAAGTATAAATATTTTACTTTCTGAAACGATACCTATTTCACAAGAAGAAGGGATAATTGTCTTAGTCCTCCAGAAATAGGCGTATATTCTAATATAAGGGGTTTAAATGTATAAACGCCTTGATGAGGAGTTTTACGTTGATAACCCTTTCCTCGCTCACCTCAAAAGGCTCGGTTGGAAGATTTATAGGCAGAATAAAGACAACCCTGAGGACACAAAAGAAATAATAAACTTTACTAAAAAATTTGAACCCGTTTACGGAGAGAGTATTAAATTCAGAGAGACCTTTAGAGAAGTAATCCTTGAAGAAGAACTAAGGAAAGCTATAAAGAGGATAAATCGGTGGATAGAAGAAGACCAGATTAACGAGGTTATCAGAAGAATAACCACTCCTCAGTCAAATTCCCTTCTTGAAATAAACAAGGAAATTCATGAACTGCTTCTTGGGAATATATCTGTGTCGGAAAATCGGAAAACAGGAGATAAGAGTCCAACCGTAAGGCTCATAGACTTCAAAAATACCGAGAATAATTCTTTCATAGCTATATCACAATTTAAGGTGAATATTCCAGGCACAGAAAAACACATTATTCCGGATATTGTTCTATTCGTTAACGGCATACCCCTCGTTGTAGTTGAGTGCAAGTCTCCGACCATAACCGATCCTATAAGTGAAGCAATTGAGCAGTTAAAGAGATACTCCAACAGAAGAGGAGCAAGAGAAGGGAATGAAAAACTCTTCTGGTATAACCTCTTTATGATTGCCACCTTCAGAGAAAAAGCTAAGTACGGAACAATTACCGCAAACGAGGAACACTTCGTTGAGTGGAAAGACCCTTACCCATATTCTTTGTCAGACATAGACCCGTCGGGAAACATAACCTCTCAGGAAATTCTTATTCAAGGTATGCTGTCCAAGAACAACCTCCTTGATATACCCCATACCTTTATAAAACCCTTTCCGGTTTCTTCCTTAAAGAGTGTAAAGGTCATTCCCAGATATCAACAGTTCAGGGCTGTGAAGAAGATAGTAAAAAGGATAAAAGAGGGAAAAACACCAGAGGAAAGGGGTGGAATTGTCTGGCATACACAGGGTTCGGGAAAGTCCTTAACAATGATGTATGTGGTAAGAGCTTGCTATCATGACCCTGAGCTGAGAGACTTTAAGATTGTCTTCATAACTGACAGAAGGGACCTCCAGAAACAGCTTGAAGAAACCTCAAAATCTGTAGGTTTTACGGTAAAGGTTGCAAAAAATATAGAAAACCTCAAAGAGCTCCTCAGCAACAATACTCCCGACCTTGTTATGGGAATAGTTCACAAGTTTCAGGAAAGAGAGCTAAAAAAAGAATTTCCTGTTCTTAATACTTCGGAGAAGATTCTCGTAATGATAGACGAAGCTCATGGAACTCAGTACAAACTCCTTGGAGTAAACCTCAGGAAAGCGCTTCCTAACTCGGTAAAGATAGCTTTTACTGGAACACCGATAGAAAAGACAGAACTCACCTTCGGAGAATACATAGACAAATACTCCATCAGGCAGGCGGTTGAGGACGGTGTTACTGTGAAGATAGTTTACGAAGAAAGAGCACACGATGCAGAAATAGTCAACGAGGAAGAGCTTGATAAGAAATTCCTTGATGTCTTTTCGTATGCAGAGAGCGAAGATAAGAAGATTTTGAACAAATACACCTGGAAGGCTTACCTTGAACACGAGGGCGTAATAAGACACAAAGCCAAAGACATGATAGACCACTATATAAAACACGTATTTCCGAACAGGTTCAAGGCTCAGGTGGTTGCTGTTTCAAGACTTGCAGCTATAAGATACAAGCATGCTCTTGAAGAAGCTTTAAAAGAAAAGATAAAGGAGCTTGAAAGCCAAAACTATCCGAAGGAAGACCTTGAGCTTCTAAAGAGATTAAAGGTTGAGGTTGTCATATCTGGCTCACCCAACGACCCTCCCGAATGGAAGGAATACACTGACCCGGAGAAGCACGAGAGAGTCATCACGAGTTTTAAGCTTCCTTTTGATAAAACTAATGAGAGCGGAATTAGCGGAGAGGTAGGTATCCTCGTTGTTCAAAATATGTTAATTACTGGCTTTGATGCCCCTATTGAACAGGTTATGTATCTTGATAACGTTATAAAGGAACACAACCTTCTTCAGGCAATAGCGAGGGTAAACAGAGTTTATAAAAACAAGTCCTGTGGTTTTGTAGTTGATTACGTGGGCGTGTTAAAACACCTTAGGGAGGCTCTTTCCATATACGCAGATGAGGACATAGAGGAGATAGAAAAGGTAGTGGAAAATAAGGCTAAAAGCCTTGATGAGCTTGAGTTTGTAAGAAATCAAATAGAGGAATTTTTTGAAAAGTACGAAGTTGAAAACTGGAGAGAAAACATTGAGGAATGTATTGACATACTAGCGGATGAAGAAATCAGGGATGAATTTGTCTCCCTTGTAAGAAGGTTTAACAGGGCAATGGATGCAGTTCTGCCAGACCCGAGAGCTTTAAAGTATATGGCAGACTTGAAAATGCTCAACTTTATAAAGCAAACCGCAAGGAACAGATACAGGGATGAAAAACTCAGTTTAAAGGATACAAGCAGGAAAATAAGGGAGATAGTGGAGGAGTACATCATTTCTAAAGGTGTAAATCCTAAAATACCACCTACTCCACTTTTTGATGAAAATTTCCTAAAGGAACTTGGACATAAACCTGCAAAAGCAAAAGCAAAAGAGCTTGAATATGCAATTATTGAGTACATATCCAAGCATTACGAAGAAGACCCCGAGCTATACGAAAGGTTTTCAGAAAAACTCAAGAGAATCCTTAAAGAGTATAAGGAGAACTGGGAAATACTTGCAAAGGAACTGGAGAAGCTAAGAGAAGAGTTGGGGAAGGGTAGGGAAAACGAAGAAACTTTCGGCTTGGACCCTAAGAAAGAGATGCCCTTCCTTGGACTGCTTAAAAAGGAAATCTTCGGAAAGAAGCAGATTGCAGAACTTGCGCAAGAAGATATAAATACACTTTTAGAGCTAACAAAAGACATAGTTGGTATTATTAGGAGGGAAGTAAGCACTGTTAACTTCTGGGAAAGTTATCCAAAACAAAAGCGGTTAAAAGCTCACATTATTAATAATTTCCTACTTCCTCAAAAGAAGAAGTATCCTATATTGTGGAAAAAGAGAAAAGAGATAGCTCAAAAGCTCCTTGAACTTGCTTACCACATTTACGGGGAAACAGATAATGGAAGATATCAGGATTGAGAAAATCATTAGGAGCAAGAGAAAAACTATAGCTCTCCAGGTAACAGACAATGCAACACTTATTATTAGGGCACCTTATGATATTGACGAAGAAACGCTCCTTAAAGTTATGCTTAAACACGAAAAATGGATAAGAAAGAAAATAGAGGAGATAAAAAGTAGAGACCCAAAAGTAAGGAAAAAAGAGTTTGTTAACGGTGAAGGTTTCCTATATCTGGGAAAGAGTTATAAGTTAAAGATAGTAGATGAACAGGATGTCCCTTTACGCTTTGATAATGGCTTTTACTTATTGAGAGAATATTTACCCGTAGCAAGGAACATCTTTATAAACTGGTACAAAGAACGTGCATACGAAAAGATAAAGGAAAGAGTAGAATTCTATGCTCAGAAAAGAGGTCTAAAATATAACTGCATAAACATAACAAATGCGGAAAAAAGATGGGGCTCTTGTTCTGACAAGGGGAATCTTAACTTTAGCTGGAGACTTATAATGGCTCCCCTTCCTGTTATTGACTACGTTGTTGTTCATGAGCTTGTTCACTTGGTAGAAAAAAATCACAGCAAGGAATTTTGGAACAAAGTAAAACTTCTTATGCCTGATTATGAGAAGTATAAGAATTGGCTGAAGAAATACGGTTATTTATTAACCTTGTAATTTATCCTAGTGGAGGCGGCGGGAATCGAACCCGCGTCCGAGGACGGCGGCCACATCCGAGGCTCTACAGGCTTAGCCCGTGTTTTGGGTTTCCCCTCGGGTCACCCACGGGCAAGCTCCCCGAGGGTAGCACGGGTCAGGTGTCGGCTACCCGATCCCGTGCAACCGGGTAGCCCGAGCGGGTGTCTCTGACGCCCTCCGGCAGGCCACCCGCAAACCCACCGGGGACGCG
>QNXQ01000029.1 GCA_003978875.1 Aquifex sp.
GAAATACCCGAGGAGCATCTCAAGAAATTCTATCTGCTGTATGTTTAGTATTCCAATAGATACAAGTGTTAATGAAATAAAAAAAGTAGTTAATTTACCTTTTTTGCTCTATTCTCCTACACCTTCTTATCAAAAGTTAGATTAGATCCTTTTATCTTTTTATTCCTTTTCTTGAGAGATATAATCCTAATTCTTGGAGGATTAATGTTAAGAAAGTATAATTTTGTTCCGAATCCTTCAATATACGGTAAATTAACTACTTTTTTTATTTCATTAACACTTGTATCTATTGGAATACTAAACATACAGCAGATAGAATTTCTTGAGATGCTCCTCGGGTATTTCGAAGCTATTTCAATTTTATTTATCCTTGTTTCCTCTATTGACTATACGTTAAAAGGATACAGTTTCTACAAGAATATAATAATGAAAGATTGATAATGCGAGGGGTAAGCGGAAAGAAATGGTATCTTCTTTATAAAGAAAAACAACCGTCTCAGGAACTTATAAACAAATACGGAAAGCTCCTTGCTCAGCTTCTGGTAAACAGGGGTTTTGATAAGGATGCTGAAATTATATTAGACCCTAAGCTTTCTTATATTCCAACCTACAGAGAGCTTGTGGGTTTAGAAGAAGCCCTTGAAAGGATAGTTGAAGCCGTTAAAAAAAAGAAGAGGATAATCATTTACGGAGATTATGATGTTGATGGTATTACTGGAACATCTATCCTTTATAAAACCCTTAAGAAAATCGGTGCTAAGGTTTATCCCATTCTCCCGAATAGACAAACTGGGTACGGACTCAACGTCCAGTTGATGAAAATTTTCGAAAACTACGGGGATTTTTTAATTACGGTAGACAATGGCACTTCGGCTGTTAAAGAGATTGATAATTCTAAGTTAGATACTGTCGTAATAGACCACCATAATGTCCCTAAGGAGATTCCCAAAAAAGCCGTTCTGGTAAATCCTAAAATAGGTAGTTCCGTTGAAAGCTTAAAGAGTCTATCTTCATCAGCTTTAGCTTTTTACCTTGCGTGTGCGCTTATAAGGGAATTTAATTTAGAGGAAGACCCGAGAACTTATTTGGACTTAGTAGCTCTGGGATTGCTTGCAGATTATATGCCTCTTAACGTAGTAAACAGAATCTTTGCGGTAAAAGGTTTAAACTTGTTGGAACATATAGCCAAAGGAAATATAAAGAAAGCGGGAGTAAAAGCCTTACTCGATATAGCATCTCTAAAAGGGAAAATAACCTCAAAGGACGTTTACTTTTCAATAGCTCCGAGACTTAATTCTGCAGGACGAATATCGAAAGCGGATTTAGCCCTGAAGCTTCTTTTGGAAGAAGACGAAAATAAAGCAAAAAGACTTGCAGACAGGTTAAATGAACTCAACAAAAGAAGGCAAATGCTTACGAGATTGACCTATGCAGAAGCCAGACGGAAAGCTGAAAGTCAGAAGGATAAAAATTTCATAGTTGTTTGGGATGAAAATTGGCATCCGGGAATTCTCGGTATTGTGGCGGGAAGGCTGGCAGGAGAACTTGGAAAACCGGTGGCAGTTTTTGCAAAGGGAAATAAAAAGGCAACAGGCTCGATAAGGAGTGTAGAAGATATAGAGATTTACAGCAAGATAAGTTTGCTGTCGGGTATGTTCATAAAGTGGGGAGGGCATGATAAAGCTATGGGATTGACCCTTCCCAGTACGAGACTCGAGGAGTTCAGAGAAAAAGTAAACCTTCTATTTGAAGAAACTCAGCGACTTGAAATTTCCATTCCTGTGGATATGGAGTTGGAACCTTCGGAGATAAATGAAGAGGTGCTTACTCAGATATCCAGGTTAGAACCCTTTGGAGAAGGAAATCCCTATCCTGTATTTCTAACAACGGTAAGGGAATGTAGGATAAACTCACAGGGTATTGTGGTAATAAACGGTGTTGAGCTAACCTGTTGGGATAATGAACTTGTAAAGCATATTGAGGTTGGAAAAAGGATTTTATACTCAATAGAGGGGAACTCACTGGTATTGGAGGATGTAGAATATGGCATCTCATAGAGAGCATGAACTTTTTAATATAGCTCTTTTAGTACCTTCTCTTTATTTTGTTCCGGGAGATTATAGAGTTTTCTTCGGAATTGGGTACCTTCTGGGAACTTTTTTGCTTTCTCCAGATATAGACCTTAGCTTTTCCAAACCTTCACAGAGAATTGGGAAACTAAAATACCTTTGGTTTCCTTTCTGGATTTTTTCGAGACATAGAGGCATTACTCATGTACCCTTCCTCGGAAGCCTTGTAAAGCTTCTTTATCTTGTCGTTGTTTTTCTTTTTTTATACTTTGTTTTTCTTGGCGCAGTTTCCATTTTAGGAATTTCCGCCGAGTTTCTATATGAATTTGACCCTTTTGATTTTCTTATAAATGCGTTTCAAAGAGAAGAAACTTTTTATTTTGTGATAGGAATAATTCTTTCGGATTTATACCACATAATACTTGATGGAATAACGAGCTTTGTCAAAAGACTCAGGTTTTAACATCGGAGCAATAGAGCTTCCTCAGTAGCACAGTTGCATAACTTCCAGGAGGCAGTGTAAACGCAAGTTTCGTAGTTTTCCCTTTATCTTCAATAACCTTTAAATCCTCAGGTTTGAAGAAGGCTTTTCTCACACCGTCGGAAAACAGTTTAATACCTATTCTTTCGGCCATAAGCATTTTTGGGGTTATTTTTTCTTCTTCAAGAACCTCCTTTATGATTATTTCTATTTTTTTATTTTTCGGGGGATAGTCTAATCCGAGATAGGGTATTTCTATATCCTTTATCTCTTCCCAGATTCTTTCATTCATCTCATTAAAAAACGCAAGCTCCCACTTTATAAAAGGAGTTCTGCAGTGCTTGAGATACCTTACGATAAAAGTGCAGAGATATCTATTCCAAAGGTAACTCTGATAGGCAAAGACAAACATAAGCCTTACGTTTTTGGGAAGAACCATGAAAGCGTTCTTAAAGCTTTCTCCTCTTTTTAACGCCTTTACAACCTCTATTTCTGGGGTAGAACCCTTTGGCATAAGTTCCAGAAAGCGTTCCCAATCCCTCCAAGCTTTTATAAGCAGTTTTTTCAATCTTTTATTCTTTAGGGAAGTTAAGTATTCCTTCATAGCCTCTTCATAATCGTGTTTAAGCAGATGTTTTATAACAAACTCCTTTGCATGTTTGACAGATCCGAATCTTTGTTCTCCGAAATAGTTTTCACAACCAAACTCTGAAACAAGGTCTTTCATATAAGAGAAAACAGCCCTATGTCTTCTTGTGATACCTCTAACAGTTATTTCAAAGTAGTTTCCTTCTATTTCTCCAAGCTCTATTCCTTTATCCGAAAAACCCAAAAACTTCAAGGAAAGGTTTTCAGTTTGGTAATTTTCTAACTTCTCAACAACTTCCGATTTTAAACCTTTAATAGAGATATATTGTTCTGTGATTGCTTTTTTATCTTTCAAACCCGCAAAGGAAATATTTTTAAGGGGTATATTAAACCACCTCGATATATATCTGATGGCATCGATAGTAGTCATATCTTTTTTTCTCAGGAGAAAATATGCAAACTCACCTTTATCTTTTAGGTTCAGGCTCTTTATCTCCTTTACGTAAAAGTCTTCGGGTTTTTCTTTGATTCTTATATCCATACCGAAAGTTAATTTTAAGGATAATTACTTTTATGGCTGAAAGGAAAATTATGGCTCAGGTTTTCTCGAGTGTAGCACTTGTTTACGATAAGTTTGTATCTATTGTTACATTAGGAGGTATCCATAAGTGGCAAAAGAAACTCATAAATCTTATGGGGGATTCGGGAAACTGGCTTGACGTAGGGACGGGAACAGGAGAGGTACTTTTGAAACTGCAAAACGCAAGCTTAAAGGTAGGTATAGATGTGGCTTTTGGAATGCTTACCAAATCGAAGGAAAAATGTCCTGCCTGTCATTTTATACTTGCCGATGCCGAGAATATGCCTTTTAAGGATGGAGTATTTGATAAGGTTTCTCTTTCATTGGTTTTCAGGCATTTGGAAAATCAGGAGAATTTTCTTAAGGAAGCTAAAAGAATAACTTCTCCGGGAGCAAAAATAGGTCTTATAGATATAAGGAAGTTTGCAGGTAGCGGAATTTTAGCCTTTTTGATGAAAACCGTGTTCCTTCCTTTAGGTATTCTTATCTTCGGCAAAGATAAGTGGGATTTCTTCATCCACTCAATAGAGAAGAGTTTTACGATTGAAGAGGTTAAGGACTTGCTTGAAAGTCAGGGGTTTAAAGTTATAAAAACAGAAACCTATTTCTTAGGGCTGGTTTACATAATAGTGGCACAAAGGGTTTGATTTGGAGGCGACGGGCGGATTCGAACCGCCGTAAAGGGGATTTGCAGTCCCCCGCCTAACCGCTCGGCCACGTCGCCTTTTTATTTGGAGCGGGCGACGGGACTCGAACCCGCGACCTGCTGCATGGCAAGCAGCCGCTCTACCACTGAGCACTGAGCTACGCCCGCTCTACGGAGTATATAATATAGCACGATTTTTAATAGCTTTCCAGTAAAATTTCAGACATGGGTATTATCGATGAGCTGATAAAAGAACTCTCAAGAGGACTTATTCCCGAAAAATACGATGAAGAGTTCTTTAGAAAATACTTAGCCTTCAGACTTAAAACTAATAGAATAGAACCTGTAAAATACCCTCACATCCCTGACATAAAAAAGCTGGTTGGAGTAGAAAGGCAAAAGGAGATAGTTGTAAGAAATACTCAGCAGTTTGTTAAAGGTTTCCCTGCTAACGATATTCTTCTGTGGGGAGC
>QNXQ01000188.1 GCA_003978875.1 Aquifex sp.
TAGCTTAGTGGTGAAATTCATAGTAATAGATGTTTAGCGTGCATTAAATTACGTCAGAAAAACCTGTATTCAAGATGAACATGGATGGGTGTCCTTAAGTAAAAATTGACCGGTAACAGCAATTACGCCCCTTAGCTATAATATGGAGACGTAAACTGTATTTTCGGAGGCGCAGAGCAATTCTCAACAATTACCTCCTTGTTTTATAATCAACCACATACACAACTTTCGTACTGTGCACTCTCATGCACACTGGCCATGTCATGTACCCCTCCATGTACCCCATTATTTCCATGTACCCTTTGAAAAAAATTCATGCACCCAGTGGTGCACCATGCACCCAGTTAGACTATCACTGGGTTAGGCTATGGAAGGTTATGATAAAGAAGGATTAAAGTAGGTAATTATATCACTTCACAAACTGACTTGGCATTTCATGAAATTACTGATTTCACAGTTTAACTGTAACATATATACATATTTCGCTGGTTAGTTTTTTTTTTCCTACATAAGTTGCACAGATTAATTTTGTGGATATTATTGAGATAATGCAAGTCTATCCATCCGATGTTAATACTTACATTATAGGCATAGTGTTTTTATTGGTGAATGTGATATGATGAATATTATCCTGCAGAAACTGATAAGAATGCAGTAATAGCAAAATGATGGATTAGTTTATGGTAGGTTAGTTTATGCTAGGCTAGGTTAGGTTAGGTTAAGTTAGATTATTTTTTTTGCATTTACTCAAGAATTATGATTTCGAAAAGAAAAATAGTTTAATGTTGCTCAAAAAAATCAACATTTGCGGACTGAAATACTAATTTTCCCAAGAAAATGCCATAGAAAACAATATTTAAAATTGTCCAAAGACCTTGAGTGTTAAAAATACGGTATTATTTTACATTGTTCCCCGTCTCACAGCGGTACTTCTCACACTTTTCATCGGTTAGATCTCATTATTCTATGCATTTTGAACCCCATATATGTGCGTCACAAACTGCTAGAAACGCCGCTAGCAATTTTTGAAAAGCGGCTTAGGCATTCTACTAGGCGTTAGGCTTTCTAGGCGCTAGAAATCCTAACGCTTTTTAGGTTATTAGGTTAGGTTAGGTTAGGTTAAGTTAAGTTAGGTTAAAAAGAAAAGAAAAAGTTAGTCTGGCTCCGCGGGGTGGTTTTGAGCCTGGAGACAGTTTGGGCGAGTTTGGGCTGGAAGGAAGCAGCGGTTTCCTGCAACCCGTGGTACCTAAAAGCCGCGGCTGCCCAGTGCTTCTTATGGCTGTCTGACACAGAACTAATTTCATTACAGTGGATGAAACTATTTTTTCTGATAGTTCATGATGTGTTTTGTATAAGTCTGCTGTCTGGTTTCCTTAATAATCACTACTTTTCCATACTGTGGGGGTGGGGGTAAAAAAAAAAAAACTACTGATTTGTGACAGAAACGGTTATCAAATTCATCCAAAACACACCTAAATCTACCAGAAAAAAAATATTATCTTCATGAACTGTGAGACAGGGAACAATGTAAAAATTTACCTATAAAAAAAGCACACTTGTAAATATTAAACGCCTAACCTAAACTAACCTAACCTGACGTTAACTATTCTGTTTTGTATACTATGGAGTAGGTATATATCCATTTACTTTCAGAAAGCATGTTAGTTATAGAGATACTAAACCTAACCTATACCTACTTAACCTTACCTGGTGTGAAGTATGTTACCTAGTTATAGAAAAACATAATCAGTCCGAAAAAAATATGCTCATGGTTCCTGAAGAGATTGTCAGATGACAGAAGGAGGGATTGGTTTATTTTCATGTCTTTCTCATATTTGCAAGCTGAATTTAGGTAGATGAAACAAGGTAATTGATTTATAAAGACAGACCATTATGAGGAAGGCAGAACTGATGGTGCAATATAAAAATGTGTAAGACTATGTCAAAGGGAACTATTAAAATGTATTTATTTCCCAGTTGCAGAAAGGGATCTGATGACGTCCTGCAAAGCAATATAACACCACTGGAGAAAAACCTCGCTAGTCCTGTTTGGTGATCCCATTTTAAAAAGACTTAAACCACAACTCTTTATGACAACAATAAAAAGTTTGCAAGTTCCTATATTGCAGTAAGTAGTGGTGGAGGACAACAGTGTGAAAGTTCGGGTTTTATATCTTCTTAATTTACTTATGTATACATTTTGTATTTAGCACTATGAAAGTTGATACCAAGATTTTTACATGCAAGTTGTGCTGCTTTAAAACAAGGAAGTTTTTTAATTTGACTAATCATTACACATATGTACACTCATCAGATCCAGGATATAGAATTGAATGTGAAATTGATGGCTGTTCTAGATCATACAAATCTGTAAAGTACCTACTAAGACACATTCGTTCACATCATGCATTATTTTATAATTGCCATCTTAATAGAGTCAGTGGGAAATTTAAAGTTTGTGATGATTCCGCACTTGATCCAGAGATTAGCATTTGTATGCAGAGTGAAGCTGGTGATGATTCTGTGGAAATGTTAACTGACGAAGGAAACGAATGTGCTTCATCACATTTAAATATCAATTGGACCCATGAAATTGTTACAAGGCTTTTAGCACTGAGAGAGGAGAAGTTGCTCCCTTCTGTAGTTATTAAATATTTCACTGAACATTTGCAAGACCTTTTGGCTTTGCAGCACACTGAAACTATGAATAAGGTAATAAGTAAACTGAAAGAGGATGGAATTGATCCTAAAACGTTAACTGATTTCATGAATTCCTCGTCACCTGCAGAGGCCTCATGTCATGCTGTGAAATCTGTACGTAGATTTGACGCATATTTAAAAGCTCATTTTCACTTTATTCAGCCACAAGAATTTATAATAGGAGTAGACCAGTATGGAACACCATCATCTTGTCAGTATGTTCCTGTTCTAGAAACACTGAAAGATCTCCTTCAGTATGAAGATGTCTACAGTGAAGTGGTTAATGGTCATAGAAGTAAAAACACTATTCTAAGAGATCTCTGTGATGGAAGTGTAATTGCAAATAATCCTCTTTTTAGTGCAGATCCCACAGCTCTTCAGTTGATGTTGTATTATGATGAATTCACTGTGGTGAATCCCTTAGGCTCAAAAGTAAGGAAATACAAAGTGGGAGGATTTTATATGACTCTAGGAAAATTACCACCAAAGTACAGAACCCAGTTAAAGCACATTAACCTAGTTTTTTTTATTCAAATCATTTGTTCTTAAAATGTATAGCTTCAGTGAAATCCTTCAGCCACTTATGTTTGATCTGAGGATTCTGGAAAATGAGGGACTGTTAGTTTCTCGTTCAGATGGCAATCACTGGTTCAGAGGAACTGTTGCTGTGGTTATTGGGGATAATCTTGGTAGCCATGCTATAGGAGGCTTTCTGGAGAGTTTCAATAGCTACAGAGTATGTCGATTTTGCATGATAACAAAGTCTCAGCTACATAGTAATCCCGTGACATTAGCTTGCAGTCGCACAAAAACTGGACACAATGAACAAGTAAGCATTGTCCTTCAATATCAGAGCCTAGCAACAACATATGGAGTGAAAAGTTGTTCAGTTCTAAACCAATTGAAGTACTTTCATGTTGTGTCTGGGTTGCCTTCTGATATAGCACATGATTTGTTTGAGGGAGTATTTTGTGATGTTGTGCAGTGTGTCATAAACTATTGTATTGAAAATTCCTTCTTCACTGCTGAATATCTGAATCAAAGGATTGGCCACTTCCCATACTTGGGCTCTGATAAAGTCAACAAGCCAAGTGCTCTCAGCATATCTCCAGGTGGGAAAGTCTCAGTTAAGCAAGAGGCAGCACAAATGTGGTGTTTGTTGAGGTTGCTGCCTTTGTTAGTGGGACATAGAGTACCAGTTGAAAATTCAAAATGGGAAGTACTTTTAAAGCTACTTGATTCTTCACACTACATATGTGCTCCCTCAATTTATCGCCATGAAGTTGCTATAATGGAAGAATGCATTACTGATTTTATCAACAGTTTTCAGGTAGAATTTCCTGATCAAGCGGTAAAGCCCAAATTACATTACATGTCTCATTATCCTCAACAAACACTACAGTTTGGGCCTCTTGTTCATTGCTGGACTTTATGGTTTGAGGGAAAGCATTCATACTTTAAGAGCATAAACCGCATTACCAAAAATAAAGTAAATATTTGCAAAACACTGGCACATAGACATCAAATGCATCAGTTAACTAAGGGTCCATTTACTAATTATTTAGATGCCAACAAAATGGAGCATCAAGAAACATATACCTTAAATATGAGTGAAATGCCATCTGAGGTTAAAGAATGTCTACACACAGTAAAACATATGGAACACATTTTGGCAGTAAAGTCTGTAACATATGATGGGATTACCTATAGTAGTGGACTGTGTGTCACCCTAGGAGAAAATGGAGATTTACTGTCTCGGGTATATTAGAGAGGTTTTCTTGATTAATGGGCAGCCTTT
>QNXQ01000122.1 GCA_003978875.1 Aquifex sp.
ATATGAATCTAAGGAGAACTCTAAACAATCCCATTCAAACCAAAGCCCTAAAAGCTGTCAGATACTTTCTCAAGAAAAGAATGAAGTATTTGATACTTGCGGGGACTGTGGGAAGCGGAAAAACGATGGCGGTATTGGTGGCAACATTGCAACTATACAGGTATCACAAAGTCAGATACCCACTCTTCGTTCCAGTTCCTTCTCTTTTATTTGAAAGGGAAAAGATATTCAAAGAATACCCAAACTGTGATTGCTTGATACTTGATGACTTCAACAAGGTCAATGACTACACGAAGGAGATTGCACTGGAGCTTTTCCTTGATGCTTACAACAAAAACAAGTATGTGTTCATAACCACGAACTTGAGCGGGAAGGAGCTAAGAGAATACTTTGACCAGCATATAAGAAGCAGGGTAGAAGAACAAGGAATGGTGGTAGAGATAAAAGACAAGGATTATAGAGTTGAAAAGGTTTAACTTCCTTAGGTGCTTTTGAGTATCTTTAGGGAACTTTACTTTTTCTTTTTCTTTCTACCTTTTATCCCATGGATAGAAGATACGTTTTTATTAACGGAAGAATAGTTCCTTTAATAGGCGGTGGTGCTCCTGAAGAACCGGAAGACAAAAATGATAATCAAGAGCCTAAAGAACCTCAGGATAACACCCGGGACGAGAATTCTCAAAATACTCAAGACCAATCCTCTCAAGACATATCCCAAGTTCTGAAAAAGATAGAAGAGTTAGAGAAAAAGATAGAAAACCTTCAAAATCCGAAAACAAAAGAAGAGAAGCAAGAAAAGGACGAGCTTGAAAAGAAGCTTGCGGAGCTTGAAAAGTTCAAAACCGCTTATTACCAGGAAAAAATCAGGAATGCGATACTGCTTAACGCAAAAGATGCGATAGACCCTGAAGTGGTTTACGACCTTCTCAAAGATAAAGCCCAAGTTACCGAAGAGGGAAATGTCCTTATAAACGGCAAACCCGTGGAAGAAGCTATTCAAGAACTTCTTAACAAAAAACCTTACCTTAAAAAGGTTTCACAAAAAACAGGTTCCGGTGCAAAACCTAAAACTGAAGAACCCAAACAGGAAAAATCCTTCAGGGACGTTATCAGGGAAAGATTTTTCAATTCCTAAAAGGAGGTAAAAAATGCCAATTCTTGACGAACTTGCAAAACTTGTTCAAGATGAACTCGTAAAAGGTGTTATTAAAACTATAGTTGATACCGATGAAATTTTTAATCTTATTCCTTTCAGAAAAGTCACAGGTGGAGGGCTTACCGTAACATGGGAAAAGACAATTCCTCAAGCGGTTTTCATAGCACCTGACGGAACAGTTCCTCAATCCACGGGAGGAACACTTACTCAGTTCACGGAAACCGTTAAGGTAATCGCAAGAGATATTGATATTCCCAATTACGCGATAGAGGTTATGGAATCAGACCCTGCGGTAATGATAGAGGCGGAAATAAAAGCTATGGCAAGGCTATACAAAAAGACCATGTGGCAGGGAGATACCGTTCAGGATGCAAACGCCTTTGACGGACTTGTTAAAAAGCTCACTCAAGTAGAAAACCTCGGAATACGAAGAAGCGTTGATGCGGGAGCAAATCCTATAGACTTTAAAATGCTTGATGAACTTTTAGCTCTTATGAAAACCGGAGTAGATGCAATAGTAATGCACCCGAGAGCTTACATCGCCTTTAAGGACCTGCTTAGAAGAACCGCGGGAGGAACAACCGCTCACATGCTTCAGCTTAAAAACTTCGGAAAACCCGTTCTAACTTACGACGGAATTCCCATACTTCAAAGTGAATACATTCCTCTGAATGTAGATACTACGAATAACGTAACAACCACCTACATATTCGCCTTGAGATTCGGAGAAGCGGACGGAGTAACAGGACTCTACGGAGGAAGTTCCGCAGGAATTGAATACAAGGAGCTCGGAGAAGTATCGGATAAAGATGCAAAAAGGTTCAGGTTCAAGTGGTATTGCGGACTTACAGTTATGTCTCCTTACGCAATAGGAGCTATCAAGAACGTTAAGGTATGATAAAGCTTGAGCTTGAAGGATTTGAAAACTTATCAGACCTTCCTCTTTCCCTTCGTTTACTTGTTCAAGTTGCTGTAGGAAAAGCGGGAGAAGCATATGTAGAAAGTGTGCGCGAATACGTTGAGAAAGAAAAGCCCTGGATACCGAGAACGGGACACCTGCTCCAAACCATTCACTGGTTCGAAATAGAAGACTTCAGTGTTAAGGTAGTAGGAGAAGGAGATGAACTAAAATACGGTAAATTTTTAGAATTCGGAACGAAAGAACCATACATTATAAAACCGAGGGAGAAAAAAGCCTTAAAGATTCCAATAGAAAACGGCTACATTTTCAGGAAAAAAGTAATCCATCCCGGAATAAAACCGAGACCCTGGTTCTTCTTAGAAATCCACGAGCAAAAGGCTAAGGAAGCTTTCAGAAAAACCATTAAAGAGGGAATTGAAAATGGCTAAGCTTCCTCCCGATTGGTGGAAGTATGAAAGATACAGAAAAGTAGCACCTCCCGATTACTTTATTCTTCCCAAGGAAAGGAAGTATCCTTACAAAACCCATGACGGAAAAATTTCTTGCACGAGGCTATTCGCTGCCCAGTTTTTAGCAAGAGTTCATAAAGACTACACAGCTCTTAAAAAGATTGAAAAACTAATAAGCGAGCACTGCCGAGGTAAGAAGTGATGTTTATAACGCTCGGAGATATCCCTCAATCGGTTGATATTGAGGTTGAACAAAGTCAAATAGACGAGGCAAACGCATACGTAAGCAGATTTCTCCTTTCAAAAGGAATAGACCCATCTCAGGTGGACACTCAAAACCCTCACCTTAAACAGCTCGCCATCACTTACGCTCTTTACAAAGCTTACCTCCTATTTCATAGGGACAAGGAAAGCCCTTACCTTGAAAAGGCTAAAGAACTTGAAAAGGAATTACAAAGAATTGAAAGTCAAATAACTTCAGAAGTCGTGGGGATTACCTCAAGTTCGGGAAAGACTTTCGGAGTATTTAAAATCCAAAGAGGCTAAAAATGTGGGGAGAAGCACTCTTAAAGCTTGAAAAGGTTTTTAAAGACAAATTCCCGAACGCGAAAGTAGAGATAGGAAAGGAAAAAAGACCCGCAAGCTCAAAAGATTATCCCTTTATCTACTTAATCCCTGCGGAATTAAAATACGACTCCGAGAAGTTTACGCTCGCAATAGCGGTGTATTTCGGTATTGTAGCAAAGGAAGAAAGTGAAAGAGATGGAATGCTCGCCTTTTTGAGTTTTCTACATGACATTACGATGACAGTATTTGAAGAAAACATTTCTCCTTTTGTATTTGAACCAAGTGCTTACGCCATGAAGGACTTCACTAAAAACCACCCTTATTATGAAGGTGAGGTTCAGATTTTCGTATCCTTTCCATACCAAACCGCTGAACTAAACGAGAGGGATTTTTAAAGCCCTATATGTAATCTTCCAAACACTCCAACACCTTACCTTGAAGCTTATGAAAAATCCTTACAAGAAGGGAGCTGAATTTGAACGGAAAATAAAAAAGATTTTTGAAGAACACGGCTTTACGGTCGTAAGGTCTGCAGGTTCACACTCAGATGCGGATTTACTCGTTAAGGAACTCGGAATTTCAATTCAGTGTAAAGCCCTCAAATCCTTCTCAGGGTACCGTCTAATGGAAGGTGCAGATGCCTTAATCGTTAAGGCAAACTACAAAAAACCTCTTATCGTTCTTGAGCTTGAGGAGTTTCTTCGTGTGTGTAAATGCTGTAAAGGAGCATAGTGATGATTAGCAGGAAAAAGGTTATTGGTGCAAAAAGAAGTAGTAAAAGGAGCGCTATAGTCTTTGAAAGTTTAATTAAAAACTTTTCAAAACTTTTCATTGATAACAACCTTCCTCTCATCTTAAAGTGGACACTAATTTTAAGTTTAATCGTTCCCGCAGTTCTTTCAATCTTTGCGGTTTTAAAGCTAATCACTTCCAATACACGCTATGAGTTTGAGTTCAAGATAAAGCTTAAAGTTTCAAATATCAAAGAAGACGATTTGGACGAAGAACTTAAAAAGCTATTGCAGGGAAGGGAAAAGGAGGAGAAACAATTCAAGGGCTACAGGCAGAAACCGAAACTAATATTTCAATCGAACTAGATCATGACCAGAGACTCAATCTTGGTCAAAAATACCACAACACTGAAAAGAAAAAGCTTATTACTCGAAGAGAACTTAATATTCTAGTTAAACAATTTGTGCAAACAATTCTTGGTTCAACAGAAAAAGTAAACGATGAAGATAATTTTAAATATTTCTTCAATGATGTAGGTGTAAGTGAAAATACTTGGGAAAAAGGAATAGAAACATGGCTAAAAGTCCTCAAAGCAAGAAAACCTTAATTCAT
>QNXQ01000047.1 GCA_003978875.1 Aquifex sp.
CAAGAAATTACCTCTTACAATGTTTACTCCTAACTTCAACGAAGCCCTCATAAGAGAAGGAACTGTAGGAAACCTTTTAAATCTCAACTGGGTAGTTACTAACAAGATTGACCTTGTACCCGACAATACATTCTACCTGCTCTCCAGCAGAGAGTATCTCGGTGGATTCTACCTCATGCAAGACGCTACCGTTTACATGAAGGTTGAAAAGACCAGACTTGAATGGAATATCTATGAACTCGCAGGAGTTGGAATAGTTACTGACGCTATTCTAAAAGTAACCTTAGGTTAATCCTAACCCGGCCCGGGCTTTTTCCTTTTTACCAGCCTGACACGCGGTAGGTCTTAAACCCCTACCTACCGCGTCAAACCCGTTTCTCTATCCTTCGAATTCCTTGATTGAAGTTGAGTCTTTACTACTACACAAGTCTGAGTTTGAAATAACCTTTCCAATGATCTCCTGTATTTCTTTCACTAATTGGTTTATTTCCTCCAATTGTTCATAAATCTCTGACATCTTGGCTAACCTCCTGCAACATTAGTTCCATAAGGACTGTAGCCAAGCTTTCTTAAAAGTCCGCCTAGAGCATCATTTAACAATTTGAAATTCTTTTCAAGTGTACCACTAACATCAGCTAAAGACCTTAGAGTGTTTACCAGTCCAACTTTTTCTTGTATTCCAATATCACCTTTTATACCTATCATGAAACCTTGGTAAAGCTGCTTACTGAATTCTACAGGGTCTTGTATGTTTGCTAATTCTAACAGTCTTCTTCTAAGATCCTCAGGAGCATTCTGAGCCACTTCTCTTATAAAGCTTTTGAGTCTAGTAACTCTTTCGTTCAACTCTATTCTCTCTTCCGGAGTAATTTTCTTATCTTCTGTAGCTTCATAGTAAACACGCATTAAATCGAAGTACACTTCCCGTGCATCACTCTTCATAAATTGATCAACAAAATACTCCTGAGATTTCTTATGTAAATCTTGAAGACCAAATGAAAACGGAATTGCTCCTGGAAGACGCCTTAGTATTTCTTCCTTTTCTTTGACCTTGTCATAGGAAGAAAGTTGCTCAAATAGTTTTCCTTGGTCTGTATAACCATACAGTATTGCTGCCTCTTCGGGTGTCAAGTGTCTTTCTAAACCTACTTTCTCTCTTAGTAATTCGTAGCCTCTAACAGCTTCACTACTGAGTTCTTTATTACTTGCCTTCTCCTTAAGATAAGCAGAAATATACTTGTACTCTTCTTTTGTATATGTAGTACCTTCAAACTGACCTGATTCAAGAACCTTGCTGGTATCCGACTTGATTACTTTGAAAACTTTCACTGCTTCAGGAGTTATATCTCCTACATTATAACCTACATAATCCCCAAGGAAAGCAAATTCTCCCCAGCTACCCACACTTGAAGTGTCTTCTAAATCAACTTCAATCTTTTTCACAAGGTATCTCTCTATACCAGCTCTCTTGAAAATTAGATCATCAATAGTTAATTTACTTAAATCTTCTTGTACGTACTTATCTACTTCTTTGTCTGTTAAACCTTTTTCTTCTCTCCAAACAGTCAAAGAGTAGGCAATTATATCTGACTGTGTAACTTTATCATACTTTCTGAAGTCATCTCCGTAATGCGTTTGTACAAATCTAACAGCCTCTAAAGGAGAATCGAACTTTCTTACCTGTTGTCTAAACCCTTCTTCTTCCATCTTAGCTACTAAGGAAATTCTGTTCCTTATTTCATCTATAGGTGCATTTAAAAGTTTTATCTTCTTGTATTCACCTGTTACAAATGACTCAATAACATCTCTTTCTGCCTCAGATGTAATAAGGTTTTGTATGTCTATTTCAGGTAGTTCTAGATATTCTATATACTTCTCAACATCACTTTGGATAATCCTTTGTAGTTCTGAATCCGTAATGCCTCGCTCCTTTTTCCACACACTTAGCCAGTAAGAGAAAATATCTCTTCTTTCTTCTTTATCAAGCCTACCAAGTTCACTACTATACTCCTTATTTGTTAGTCTTATAACTTCCATAGGTGATCCGGCTTCTATAATTTTCTCTCTAAAACCTTCATTTTCCATTTGAGTCACAAGGGGTATTCGTCTCCTTATATCTTCAGTATGGGCTTCAAATAACGTTGTCATAATAGCATATTGGTAAGCATCATCTTTTTTCCTAACACTGTTAACAAGAATGTTTAATATATCCTTTTCATCATCAGAAAGAATGTTTACTTTGCCTAACAAATCAAATGTCTCGAGTATAGTTTCTTCATCAAGAGTTACATTTGTCCCAAAGTACTTAGATTGCAGACCAATCAAAGAACCTCTACCAGCCTGTGGTGCCCCCCAGATCCATTCACCCAGTTTTCTAAGAATGGGATTTTTCACCATTCCGAGTCTAACTTCAAGCCTAAAATTCTCTACGTCTTCTTTAATATCTCCAATAAAATCTGACCAGAATTCTCTGGGCCATGTTTTTAGTCTTCTGAAAAACAGTGACACGGGACCTAATATTCCGTAAGTTCTGAGTTCCATCTCGTTGAGTGCATTAGATAACTCTGCTTGTCTTCTTCTGATAGCCATCTTTTCTACGGTATCAACGTAGAAACTGAAGTCTCCTGTAGCTACAGCTCTGGCCAGTTCCGGAGGAGCACCTAATTGTCTCAGAACGTAAGCCCTTGTAAATGGATCTCTTACAGTCTTTTCAAGAAACTGATTGAGTAATAAGCCTCTGTGAAGATTAAACCACTGTGCACCGCCGTATTCTTCCGTTATCTTTTTAGCTATTTCTTCGTCGAATAATTGATACATAAAGAAGGTTCTTGCATCTATCGATTTTCCAAAATCAAGCTTACCAAGTGGTCCAAAGCCACTGCTTATTATCATGTACTGTGTAAGTGGGTCACTCTTCAGAAGTTGTCCGAAGAGCATAGCGTTCATTCTGGCTATTCCTTCAGCACCACCAAGCGAGGATGCAAATAAGTGCATTCCTCTTTCACGGAGAACTTCATTCATTACAGTACTGTATAAAAGTGCTTCATTTCCTACTACTATTCCTGTATAGGGAGATAAACCGAGTTGCATGAAGAACTGACCGTACTCTTGTTGCAGGATTGGGAACATCTGACTAAGAGGTCTCCCGTAAGCTGTTGATGTAATAGCCATCTGTTTGTAGACGAGGGGAGTCATTTCAACAGGTACGCCCATTTGGGCAAGTGCTGAAAGGTTTTTGAGCGTATCTACCATTGATGGATCTCTGGCGATTTCAGAAATGACTCTGAGGTGAGAGGCTATAGTTTTTATAGCTTGGATGATTCTGTCTTTATTCGGTCCGATTGGATCAAATAGACCTAATTGAGAACCTGCAGTTAAAATAGCCATTACGTCTTCATACTGAACGGTTATCTCGTTTGCCCAGATTCTGTTTATCTCCTTGAATATCTCGTGTGCAGTACTTGATCTGATAGTACCGGTAGCAGGATTCCATTCTTCTGAACCCATCATTAATCTTCCTAGAGAGGCTCGTATTCTTTTGGTATCTCCAATGGTTGTAGCAATAGGATCTACAAATAGATTACCTATAGCTTTGGACGCTAACCATTCTGCTATAAGAAATCCAGGCAGAGATCCAAAAAGAAACCTCGTAACAGATGCACCGGTCATACCGGATAACCACGATGCAACTCTACCAGCTAAGCTACCTACAACAGGTACGTGAGAGGCTACTCTTAATCCTCTGGTAAGTAACCCGGTTTCCCCTACTAGTTCATCTATACCACTTTCAATGTGTTTTATCACACTACCTACAACAGGGAATCCGGATAATCCTTCATGGAAAAACTTTGTTACAGGTCCGAATAAAAAGTTCCATCCTAATGTCTTGTGTAAAGCACCTGTTACCCTACCTGCTATAGGTACATTATGTAAACCTTCATATAAGAATGTACGTACATGTCTTTCCAGATACAAAGCACCGCCAATAGTAGCTAAAGCAGCGCCTAAAACAACGGTATCTCTTATAAAAGCGTCTGTAAAGGCTAATGCAGAGTTATGAACTATTTCAGAAGAAGTTGCATAAGGTATATTAGGTATACCAAAACGTGGATCTGCAATTGTTAGAACTCTAAGAGAACCCCAGAATGTTGGCATATACATATAAGGCGGAAATCCGGTTACATACTGTGTAGCAAGGTCTGAAGAGTACGAAAACATTCCAACAGGAGCGGCTGGATAATACGGGTCAGGAAAACCCCAGTCGGCGTTCATTCTGGCCATTACGGCCGCCATATACGGATTCGCCGAATAAGCGAATTGAGGTAATAGTCTGGTGCTTATATCCATCAACTAGAATTGTGATCTAGCTTTAATTCCTTAAGGGCTTCAA
>QNXQ01000192.1 GCA_003978875.1 Aquifex sp.
AAAATCATATGACAGAGCTGGAAAGAATACAAAAAATAGCAACTAAGATGTTGCCAGAATTAGAAGAATTAACTTATGAAAAGATTAAAAGAAATGGAATTGCCAGCACTTGAAAAAAGAAGAGAGAGGAGATTTAATTACAATATATAAATTGATGAATGAATTGGAAGAACTAGATAGACAAGATCTATTATTAGTATAGGATGAGAGAACTGGCAGTGGACATGAAGGAAAACTAAAGAAGACTAGATGCTTGAAAGATATAAAAAAAAATATATAGCTTCCCTTATAGAGAAATCGACACCTAGAATGATTTGGAAAAAGAGATAGTGAGAGGTGAGAGCCACAACTTAAAAGTTAAATTAGATAATAATAGATATCGAGTCAGGATAGCACGAGGTAAATACAACTAGGTAAATGCACACACACACACACACACACACACACACCCACACACACACACACCAACTCTAACCTGTGTCACCTGTTCCAACCTGACTCTCACCTGCCACACACACTACCTCCCACCTCACCTGATAATTTTTCTCACAAGCTCCAAGGCTAATATATCTTTCTCGAAATGATACTAAGTATTGCTTTCTTTCTGCTGGCGAGGACCAATCCTTTCTAGTCAAAGTTTCCAGACATGAACCCCATCAAAGTTAACGGAATGTTTGGCAAGATGTTTATCATCGTATTCGCCGTGAGTGTCGGACTTGCTGCTAGCAGCCATAGCCCGGAGTTTGTGAGGTGTGTGTTGCAGAGATACAGCCTTCAGGAGGTTTCTCGCAACGCCACCATGGAAAACGTCCGTCTGCGGGGGCAGGTGAGCTCCTTGCACGGTCAATTGACCACCTAAAGTGAGGAGCGTCTCGCACTGAGCCGAGAACACTCTGGGCTCCTGCGGGAACATTTAGAAACACTATAGGACAAGATGATGCTGGTCGAGAGACTGCACCAGGTGGAGGCGCAGCAGGCTTCCATCAAGGAAAAATAAGTTGAACTCATCAAGGAAAGGAACGAGATTTAAGGTCACTATGAACAATAGCTACGTGTCCTTGTTAAGGAAAAGGACGCGATTTTACGCAATTTTAAAGCGAAATTTAGGAAATACTACAATGAAAACGAAAGGTATGGGAATGCTATCTTGACACTTGACAAGGAAAATAAGAAACTAGAAAAGAAAATGGTAGAAATGAAGCAAGAATTTGAACGTAAAATTGAACTCGGTCTCGAGGAACAGGACAAGATTGCCAAGGAAAAGGATAATAGTTATATTAATTTGTTGAACGAGAGGGACAAGTTGAATGAAAAACTAAAAGCTTCGGAAGGAAATTTGCAGAAAAGTTTAAAAGAAAAGGAATTAATGTAGCAGCATTTTGAGCATCGTGTACATTTGGCACTAACCACGAGAGACAACTTGAAAATGGAAATAATAGGGAAGGATTCAAAATTTTTCGAAGAGAGACGGAACATTAAAAAAGAAATGATGAGTTTCAAGATGAAGGTTGCTGAGATGGAGCGAGAGATGGACGTCATGAAGCAGAGTTATGAGAGGAAACTTTTCGAGGCAGTCGAAGAGAAAGAAAAAGTAATAATGGATATGGAAGAAAAATACACGAAAACATTAGAAGAAAGAAATGCGGCGTAAGAAGAGACAATAAAACTTAAACAAGGTCAGGATAACTTTGAGAAGGAGAAAAGGGAAATGAAAGATAGCTGGGAGAGGAGTGTGTACATCGCCACACTCACGATTGATAGAATAAAGAAGGAACTGAAGGAATGTGCGGCGCTCTCCAGTAGAAAAGAAGAGGTAGAAAAATTGCCGCAAAGTTTAGAGGGAACGGGGCAGGATTTACGACGGAAAAAGACGCCGAAAGATTATAAAACTATTCGTGGAAAGACTTCCGACACGAAAGAAAATACAATAAAAGAAGAACGGAGACAGCCTTTGAAAATTTCACTGGATACCGATAAGAATTTGCGAGAATTGAAAAGATTAGAAGAGACAATGGAAAACATGGTTAAGGACAAACAGAAAGAGCGTTTGAAAATTTCAGTAGATACAGAGGAAACTTTACGGCAGTTAAAGACCTTACAAGAGGAATTATTGAAGAAAGAAAAACGTGTAGAGAAAGACCAGGATGAGAGTGCTCTGTTGACTTCCGCCAAAGAGGAAGAGATGTCGAAGAAAAATGAAAAAAATCTTAGAGCAAAATCTTCCAATGACAGAGGCGAGATGATCCACAAGATCGACTAAGTGCGACGAAGCATCGATGAAGCTTTGCATGAGGCGAAGAATATGACGAACACTGACATAGAAAGAGACATTACGGAGAAGACACGAGAACAGTATGTTAATAGTCGTGAACTGAGAAATGCAGAACAGAATTTCGAGAAAGTTATACAGGAAATCCAAATGCAGCGAGAGTATTATGAAAAGAAGATAAGCATCTATCTAAGACAGAAGGAAACTGCACCAGAAAGCAAAGTCTGGGAAGTCAACAAGATGAAAGAAGAAGCTCAAGGATAAGTTAGTGAAGTTTTCCACCACAAATAAATATCGAAGGAAGTCAGCAAAGAAGAAATCATCGCGGAAAAAGATGAAAACTTTGTGCAACATTCTGAAAATGTGGAAAAGACTAATGCATTCATACGTGTAGAAGATGGTTAAAACGTAGTTATCGATGAAAACGTAGAGAGGAAATTAAATGACGTATGGGATGAAAATTAATAGACACAAGCAGCAAGGAATAAAGGCGAAGCGCAAGAGAAACACATGATTTTCATCGAGGATAAAGGAAAACATATTCGTGAGGAGACAGATGCAGATCAGGATTTCGATCGACTTATGCAGGATATCCGGTAACACCGAGAAAATTATGAAATGTTTATGAAATTTAATTTAAGAGGGAACGAATCTGTCAAAGAAAAGAAAGTTTGGCAAATCGCAAAGGTGATAAGTGATGGTGATGGAGATTATGGCGAAGTTTTGCTCATGAAGGAAACATCGACGGATGTCACTGAAGAAGAAATTTTGGCCGAAACGGAAGAATACTCAGACGAATATTCTATGAACACATAATAAAGTATTGCATTAACGCGTCAAGAGAGTAGTTTGAATGAATTTATCGAAAAAGTAGACGAAATGCCGGAATATTACGAAAACAAGGAACTGTAATTAACAGAACAGGAAACTGGCGGTGAGGCAATGCACGTAAGTAAGATGGTGGGAAACGATGCTGAAAAGAGTAGTGGCGGGAACAATGCAGCGGAATAGACGGCACCTGAAGAAGAAAAAAGTGACTCGCAAGATTACCAATACTCAGAATTTATTGAGCCCGACCTGATAAACGAGGAAAATTAACTCGAAAAACTGACCCACGAAACCGAGGAAATACGAGAAAATGACCAAGTTACCGCAGAACATGAGGCACCAGACCAGCTAATTCTGGATGCAGCAGCGCCGGAAGTGGAGGAGACGAAAACGGGAAACCACCAGCATTTTCTCGACGACAAACTAGGGATATCGGAGCAGTATGAGGTGACGGGAGCGACAACTGGCAGTGAATATACGAAAACCGAGGAGGAAACAAAAGACGTCGACGACGACGAGGACGACGGACAAGTCTCCGAAGACCGGCAGGAAACTCTTCCTGAGCTCCCAGAAGCCAACAGTGAGTACGAGAAAGAGATGCGAGAACTGGAAAATATGCGAGAAAATTACGCAAAGAAACTACGTTATTTACGAAGACATAAACAAGACGACAGTTTTTAGACGAAGAGAAGGAAACCCAAAACATTGCCGGAAAGCAACAGAACAAAGTATGAATATGTAAAGAAATAGATAAACCATGTGAAAAAAGAAAAAAGAACACGTTAATAACGAAGAAAAGGGAGAGAGTGTCTGCCTAAGGAGGGAAGGAAAACTTTTCACCGAAAAAACGCAGCATCTCTCGAATTAAGAAAATAAGTCGATTTGATCGAAGATGAAAGCACGAAGCTCGAAGATTGAAGAGGTAAAGAAGAAAACTTGTGGGAAGGAGAACCACAGTAATATACGTACGAAACCATATAAACGCTAAAAGACGTTTATAATCACTAGCAGAAGTAAAAGGATAAAAAAACAAGAGGTGACTGAGTCCCTCTGATCAGGAAGGACGTGACGGAAATGTTTTGATGTTGTTGTTTAGTTTATTCATTACTTACCTAATTGTTTCATATCTCATGATTTGTTCTTTTACTTATATTAATATTAGTTTTAATACTATTAGAAACCTGTAAGTTTATGTGTGTGTGTGTGTGTGTGTGTGTGTGTG
>QNXQ01000056.1 GCA_003978875.1 Aquifex sp.
AATATCGTGGACGTGATACTCTACGACAAGGAGATTACATTGACGTGCATCGAGAAAGCAAACAGGTGCGATCCTCTTACCCTGACTCTGAAGATAACTCCTATAGAAGGAAGGGAGCACCTAGTCGATCTATCTAATAGGGTGGCCACGGTGTTGGCATCGGTTTCGCTGAGTCTGCCTAGGCTGAGGACGTTGCTCGGCACCAAGCTCTTTACCAATCTAGTGACTAAGCTAATCCTCAGTGACTCAATGAGTGTAGGAATCAGTGGAGGAGGTCAGAGGAGTGTTGAGGCAGTTCTCTGTTTGATAGATGGGGTGAGTTATGATGTTGAGTGCTGGGAGCAACCTGTGCGCATAGATGCGAGGATTAGTAGACTCGTTCAATTCCTTAACCTGCTTCATAGAATAAGCAGTAATACCTAGATAGGTTGCATCACTTTTACAATTATTTAATGCTCCTATACATGTATGGAGATAGAGATCGTTATCAGGCTACCCAGAATCTTCAAGCGGAGGCGAGGAAAGGGGGAAGAAGGTGAAGAAGAGGGACGTGGAGGCGATGAGGAGTTGCTTACCTGTTTGAGTAAGGTGCCTAGGTACTCGTGTCGGCCACCCCTAGGTGGGACGCGGCCAGGTCATTATCGTCGGTTGAGGTTAGGTGCAGGCACGTCGGATCAATAATAGAAGCACTCTACTTAGCAACTGGCGTTCTCGATTCTGTGGTTGCTAACGGGTTCATGATTCCCAGAGTGGTGATAGAGGCTAGGGATGGAGCCGTAGCACTCTGGTTCACGTGTTGCATAAACTGCGTAGGATATGTAGAGTATAGCGCAGGGATTAAGTTGCTAAGCTTCGACGGATACCCAAACAAGATCTACATCCTACTGGACAGCAAGCCGCTGAGCGAATCGATCAGGATAGAAGCTAAGTCGCGCGTCTTAGCAATAGGGAGCATAAGCGTGAGGTATGACCCAGACGAAATACCCAATGTGAGGTTTCCGACCCTCAGCGAAGCACTAGAACTATTCACATCACCGCCCGCAATCGACCAACTCTACAGAGACTCTATAGGACGCCAACTAGTAGAGGATTGGAACAATATGAGAATAAGAGAACTAGTAGCAAAATACTACAAGGCATCAGGCACAAAAACTTATAAATATTAAAATAATTTATGTTAGTGTTGTTTTCGCGTTTCGTTGAGAGGGTGGTTGGGGAGTATTATGTGTCGCCGCCGTGGCGGTCATTACCGATGGAATACCAGCTCAGGATCGTCTGTGACGAGCCCGACGTCGCGATCCCTAAGCGGTTCTCAGACCCAAGTGTACTGTACAGCGTTGTTGATGGGTATGTGATTGTTGAGCCGAGCCGTTGCAGGCTCGAACTGAAGTTCCCAAAGGAGGCCGAGTGGCCGCTTGATCAAGTAATCGTGGCTAGGGTAATATACACCCTAGGCTTTGGCGGGCACGTTGTTGCAACTCGAAGCGGCATCTACATAAGCACACCAGTACCAGATTCGAGTGGACGTCAAAACTAATTATAATTATTATTTTTGAATTTTCCTGCACACGATCAACAAGTTCTACAGGAATTTACTGATCGAAGCGATTTACGCGCTTTCCTTTAGGGTTTGCTTGATTAGGTGAATTGCGTAGGTTTTGCTTAGGATGTTTCCTAGGTCTGATATGGATGGTGTTGCTCTGCTTGCTTCTTCTATTACGCACTTGATGAACGGCCCAGTTACAAGTTTTCCTTCGGCCAAGCGATTAATGACTATCCTTGAGTCGAAGCATTTCTTAGTTGCGTCGTATGTTACTCGCTTGGCTAGGCTTTGCAACGAGTCGCGTAGGTAGCCTAGTAAGAGGTTGTATCTGCGTTGGTTCTCTCTTTCTTGCGCGTTGAATATGCGGTGTATTGCCTTAATCAATGCCTCGCTTATTGCTTCAGCGACGATCTCTTTTATGTTATTGCTCTTAGATGAGAAGGCGTCAAGCTCGGCGAATATCCACGTCCTAGATAGCTTAGATGCTAGGCACTCCTTGGCGATTCTCTCTATGATCGGCGCCACGTTCCCCACCAGCGCGACTTTGCTCTTCTTAACCAAAGCACCAGGCTCAGCATTAATAAAGCTTGATAAGACCTGTCTAAGTTTAGCCAAGGCGTCCTCTAGCGGCGAGACTTGAGCGACTAGTTTGGTGTCTCCGCTAGGCGAGGCAAGCCTAACCTCGGCGCCAACTCGGTTCCCTATGAGTAGCAGGGATTTGCACGGTCGAAGTGGTTTACCAGCTTCGACGAACTCGATGTATCTGTCCCCGAAGCAGGCTATTGTTACAGGTTTTTGATCTTGGGCGTCTATGCAGATCTGGAAAATAGGCATGCCAATAAGTACGAGATATATAACGTTACGCTAATCGCGAAGTGCTGAGCCGTGTTTCAATTCTTTTGCGCGGGTTTACTGCATATATAAATAACTTATACCTTTATGGCGGTGGAGTTTGCTCAAGACAGGGATCAGGCTCAGGTTAGTGGCGGTAGGAGGGTGGTGGTTGCTAGGCCTGTAGCGGATAGGAATAGGCCTGGGTGCTACGTTTTCAAGATCGTCGAGCCAAGCGAGATGAGGGGTATGTTCGCTCTGCCACATAGGTCTTGGACGAGTTGCGTCACTGAGGAGGAGATAGGTAGGTTACCTAGGCGAGGCATAGACCTGTACCTGCTTGAAGTCGTGGGAACCGCTAAGAGCGGGAAGGCACTGTTCGTTGTTCCGCACAGGCATCGCCTAAAGGTTCACGCCGTGGACGACTACCTCTTCTATATCGATTGCGTCGTGTGTGGCGCAAGCGTGGAGAAGCTGGCTAGGGAGAAGGAGAAGGGGGAGGACGTCGAATCGTTCATCCGCAGAGCCATAAGTATAGCTAGGAGGTTCGGCGAACTTGCTTATCCAGAGGAGGAGATACGTAGGGAGATACTTGAGAAGCTTAAACGTCAGGAGGAGGAAGGCGAGAGGTTCAGGAAGTGGCTTGAGGAGAGGAGGCTTGTATACGACTTCTGGCTTAGGCTAGTCAAGGGTCCAGTCTACAAATCCATTACATACGCCGAGACGAGCTCAGCCCTATACGTGATACTGGACAGGTGGGGAGATAAGGCCAAAGTCGAGAGAATAGATCGCAACACTGGCAAGAAAGAGATAATGGAGCTGAAGATAGAGAAGACAGTAGACTGCTGGTACTACAAACCCCCAATCGAACCCAAAGGAAGCAGAGGCAACACTGAACCAAGTCTAGAATGCACCGAAACAGAATGGCTAATCACACCAGAAGGACCACTAAGAATCAGAACACAATCAGAAACAGTAGACGAAACACTACTGATACTATACCACCACATACTCAACGTAATGCAAGTAGACGACTTTTAGCCTAATATCAACTAATTAAATAAATAAATTCATTAAATTAAATATTATCATGCTTCAGTAGAAAAATGTCGGTGGCTAAAAGCTTAAAAATATTAAATAATAACATGGAGGCTAGAATATGGTGGAATGGAGGGTGTGGTGGTGTTTTTAGGCCAGCTACAAATAGAAGTAATATAGACCCAGTAGCAAACCACATTGAGAGACTGCTTTTGGGCATAATTAGGCCAAAATATAGTATTTGTCTTGGAGTTAATATAAATATTAAAGAAGAAATGAACAATATTTTAAGAAAGAAGTTTGATTTGAGCAAAGACGACCTAGAGCGGTTTGAGGTCGATGCATATAATTTGTTTATATCTGCCGCTGTAGGGCATGTCTTTAAACAAATCGAAGATAAGTTGGGTTGGTGGGTAGATATGGACAATTGTTCGTACTGTCAAAAGAGAAAAGAACAATTTACGAAGCCGCATTATTGGTGGGAAAGGTATTGTATTCGTCATGGAACGTTATTTTGGTTTAGAGATAATATATATTTACTTGGTAAATACGCAAAAGGCTACATTATAATAGAGTATGACGAAAATAATGATGTTATTAATAAGATTAGTGTTGAAGCGTGCAATCGAGTAAGGTGTGGGTATCTTAGCTGGACGCCAGATGAAATAGTTGCGAAAGTCTTCGCAGAGTTTAGATATCGGAATTATAATGATCCTAGATCGACTTATTGTAAATTTACTAGGTTACTATTTGGAGATATTTTAATAGAAGCATATAGTAGAACATAATTTTTTGTATAGTTCTAATACTCTAATTA
>QNXQ01000190.1 GCA_003978875.1 Aquifex sp.
ATAGTTGTAGAACCGGAGTTCGGAGTTCTCGCCTGTGAAGAAGTAGGAGAGGGAAAACTTGCAAGCAAAGAACGGCTTATAGACTGGATTTATTACTATCTTGAGGAAAAAAGTCTCAAAGGAAAGAAAGTTTTGATTACCTGCGGTGCAACAAGAGAATATATAGACCCTGTTAGATTTATATCAAATGAATCCAGCGGAGAAATGGGATTTTCCCTCGCGAAAATCTGCAGATGGAAAGGAGCAGAGGTAAAAATAATAGCTGGTTTTACCACGGCTCAGGAACCTCCCGAAATCGAAATAGAAAGGGTCAAAACTGCAGAGGAGATGAGAAAAAAAGTTTTAGAAAATTTCGACTGGTCGGATATAGTAATAATGAACGCAGCGGTTTCGGATTTCAAACCTATAAAGACTGAGAGTAAAAAAATAAAGAAGAAGGAAAAAATAACCCTTGAACTTGTAAAAAACGTTGATATTCTTCAAGAACTCGGAAAAATTAAGGTAAGTAAAATACTCGTAGGTTTTGCACTGGAAAGTGAAAGGTTAATAGAATACGCAAGAGAGAAATTGATAAGGAAAAATCTGGACTTAATAGTAGCCAACCCAGCAGAAGTCATGGGAACTAAACATCACAAAGGTTTCTTAATTACAAAAGAAGAAGTAAAGGAGTTCTCTTTTGGCAGTAAATTAGAGAGTGCACGATTTATCGTAGAATATGTAGTTAGGAAATTCTTACGAGGAGGTTAATAAAATGCCCTACTACGACCCCTTTTCCTATATCTTCAGTTTGCTGTGGTTTTTAATCTTCATATTCATAATATTTTCTCCCTGGTATAAAAGAATGGCACTTATCCGTGCAAGGGAGGAGGTGATAAAAAAACTGGAGGCGAAGAGGAAAAGCAGAGTAATTACCATGATACACAGACAGGAACAAATCGGTTTTTTCGGCATTCCCATTTTCAGATTTATAACGATTGAGGACAGTGAAAGGGTTTTAAGAGCTATTAGAATGACTCCGGACGATATGCCTATAGACCTTATAATACACACACCCGGAGGTCTTGCCCTTGCAGCGACTCAAATAGCAAACGCTTTAGTAAAACACAAAGCTCCCGTAAGAGTAATAGTCCCCCATTACGCAATGAGCGGAGGAACGCTGATAGCTCTCGCAGCAGATGAAATCATAATGGATGAAAACGCGGTTCTCGGCCCTGTTGACCCTCAAATCGGAAATATGCCTGCTGCATCTATACTCAAAGTTCTCGAGAAAAAGGAACCAAAAGATATAGATGACCAAACCCTAATCCTTGCGGATGTTTCCGAAAAGGCTATAAAGCAAATGGTTGATTACCTTGTGGAGCTTCTGACCAAAAACGGTATGGAAGAAGAAAAAGCAAAGAGAATAGCCGAAGAACTCGCTACGGGAAAGTTTACGCACGATTATCCTCTTACTGCCGAATACCTCAAAAGTCTCGGACTATCTGTAAACACCGAAGTTCCGGAAGAAGTTTACGAGCTTATGGAACTTTACGAACAGCCCATGAGTTCACAACCACCTTCCGTTCAGTATATACCTGTACCGTATAAATCTCCCCAACAACAGCAGAATGCTAAATGATAGGTGTAGATATAGTCAAAAATGAAAGAATTAAAAAAGCTATTGATAGATTCGGAGACAAATTTCTGAATAGGATTTATACCCAAAGGGAACTCTCTTATTGTTTTTCTCAGAGAGTTCCCATACCCTGCTTAGCTGCCCGGTGGGCATGTAAAGAAGCGGTCATAAAAGCCTTCTACGCCGAGTTTAAAATCCTTTTGAGATTCAAAGAAATAGAAATTCTGGGAAACAGAGGAAGACCCGCACAGGCTGTAATTCATAGAGAAGATGTAAGAGAAATACTTAAAGACCATGAAATTATCGTATCTCTATCCCACGAGGAGGACTACTCTGCAGCTGTAGCTTATATAAGGAAAAAGTAATTTTTATTGAAATTTGTACCCAGAAAACTAACTTTGAGAAAGGGAGGGATAAATGGGAGAACTTCATCCACCTGTAGTTCACTTTGCAATAGCATTAAGCATTTCAGGAGTACTATTTGAAATTTTTTACCTTATAACCAAAATGCCCTTGTTTAGTTCCGCATCTTTGCTCAATCTTTTACTTGCCATCCCATTCGCATGGGCTTCATGGTTTACAGGACATCAAGCAGAAGAAGCAGTAGAGAAATTCGTTGAAGGTACTCCTGCTTATGAACTTCTTGAAGCTCACGAAACTTTAGGATTGGTAGTAGCGGTTTTAATAACACTACTTGCTCTGCTAAAGCTATTAGCTTTCTTCAGAAACTCAAAAGGTTTCAAAATAGCTGTGCTTATTTTGGGAATAGCGGTAACGGTGGCGGTAGTACTACAGGGAAGAATAGGCGGAAAAATGGTTTATGAATACGGAGTAGGTGTTAAACCTCTTATGGAGGTAAAGGAATGAAGAAAATATTTTTCATTTCACTTATAAGTTCACTTCTTTTTGCCCATGAAGGGCATTTCTCGAAAGATGAAAACAATGGAAAATTAATTCTGAAGAAACCTCCCGAAAGTTTGAAGAAATACTACCCGCCTCATTCGGAAAAGTTTGAGTTTTTAAGTAATATGCACACAATGAGCACAGCCTTCTACGGAGTTCAGTTAAATATAAACGACGATAACTGGGAAAGGGCTCTTGAGTGGGCTAAAAAGCTTCTAGAAACCTATAAGGAAACTGCAAAAATGGTTCCCGAATGGAAGGATTACTTTGACTTTCAAAAAGCGGATAACTACCTGAAAGCAGTTGAGTCAAGAAATGTTGATATGGTGATAAAGGCATCGCAGGAACTCGGGAAAACTTGTGCTAAGTGTCATCAGGACAATGAAATAGCGGTAAAGATTTACTACAGATTCCCCAATTTTGAAAAGATAAAGGTAGAGGACCCGATTGAGTTCACAGAAATGAAACTGGAAGAGTTTATGAAAAAGCTCACGAATTCTATGAAAGCACTTAACGTTTACCTTTCCCAAAACAATACGGAAAAGGTTCAGGAACACGGCATTAATTTTGTGGAAAGAGCAAGAGCTGTAAAGGAAACCTGTTCTAAATGTCATACGAGAGAACAAGAAATAGAAGCGATAACCGGAAAAGATTACGACCAAGCCCTTAACAAATTAGAAGAACTCCTTAATTCCGATAGCGTAGACCTCACGGAAGTTAAAAATATCCTTCCGAAAATTACGGTAACTTGTTATACCTGCCATAACGTCCATCTTATTCCCGCGAAAATTAAATCCGCGTTGATGAAATGAAATTTCTCCTTCTCCTTCTATTGCTCTTTACTTTCAGCTGTGAAAAGTTAAATGAGCTTTTTCTCGAAGAAGATCTTCTTCAAAGGCCACCTTCCAAACGTTGCGGAGATTGTCATGCAAAGATTTACGAAGATTGGAAAAAGAGTAGACATTTTCACGCTTGGGTAAGTGAAGAGTTTAAAGAAGAGAGTGAAAACTACTCAAAACTAAAGTGTCTTTCCTGCCATGCACCCCATCAAGTTGATCCTTTGAAGAAGCCACTGCTCAGAGTAGAAAGAAGGCACGAAGGTGTGAACTGCATAGCTTGCCATTTTAAGGAAGAAACAAAAGCTATGCACGGCCCTTATAAGGTCTGGTCTCCTCCCCATCCTTCAAAGGAAGATAAAAACTACACCAAATCGGAAATGTGTGCAGGCTGTCACCAAAAAACCTACAGAGAGTGGAAGATAACAAGGGTAAAAACCTCATGTCAACAGTGCCACATGAAAGTTGTAGATTATACCTGGATAATGGATAAGTTTCCCTTTTACTTCTTTCATTCAAGAAAAGCTCTGCACGACAACACATTCCCTGCAGGTAAAGCCAAACCTAAAGACTTAAAAATTCTTTTCAGAGATGGAAAACTTAGCATAGTTAACGTAGGAATTCCCCACAATTTACCCACGGCAGACCAAGGAAACCCAAAGCTTTATATATTTGTAGAAGTCTTTTATAAAGATGGAAAGAAGAGAGTTATAAGAAAGGTTCTATCCGCTCAAGCAAAAACTGCCCTTAGATATCTCGAACCGTACTTTATAAGGATTCCGCAGTATGAAAAAGTAGAAAAAGTCATAATCTACATATACAGGAAACTATCGTGGCAAAAAGAAAAAGAGATTATTCTT
>QNXQ01000011.1 GCA_003978875.1 Aquifex sp.
AGCAGACAGAAGATATGGAAAAAGGGAGAAACTTCTGGAGAACTGCAGAGGGTTAAGGAGGTAAGAGTTGATTGTGATGAGGATGCAGTGATTTACATAATTGAGCAGGAAAAAAACAAAGCATGTCATACTGGAGAGAGAAATTGCTTCTACAGGAGTATAAACGCTCAAAAAATAACAAAACCTCTTCCCTTCGAAGTTTTACAGAGACTTCAAGAAGTCATAAAGGAACGCTTAGAAAAAAAACCTGAAGACTCCTACACTGTAAAATTGGTTGAAAAGGGAAAGGAAAGGGTATTTCAGAAGTTCGGAGAGGAATCGGTAGAAACATTAATAGCTCTGATGAAGGGAAATAAAGAGGAAATAGTTTACGAAACGGCGGACATGCTATATATGCTTCTCGTATCCCTTGAGGTTAACGGTGTTGATATAAAGGAGGTAATGGAGGAACTGATAAAACGCTTCAAATAATCAGACTAAAGCAGCCTCCCTTTCGCCCAGTGCTAACCATCTGTAATCGACATTAAATCTTTTGGAAATATAAACTAATGTCGCATCGCAAGGTCTTGATATACCTTTTTCGAACTCCTCTAACTTTTTAGGAGAAATACCTATTGCTTTAGCAAATTCCTCAACGGATAAGCCTCTTTCTTCCCTTACCCTCTTTATCCTCTCCCCTACTCCAATCATCGCTCCACCTCCTTTTTTATTAAAATTTTAGGAAATGGGTAGAAAACTGGCAAGGAGATTATGTCATCTCAAGCCTTCAGCAACTCTATTGATAACTGCTAAAGCTAAGGAATTAAGGGCAAAAGGTGTTGATGTAATAGGTTTCGGTGCAGGAGAACCCGATTTTGATACACCTGACTTCATAAAGGAAGCATGTATAAAGGCGTTAAAAGAGGGAAAAACTAAGTATGCACCTTCCGCAGGAATACCCGAATTAAGAGAAGCTATAGCGGAAAAATTGTTTAAAGAGAACAAAGTTGAATACTCCCCTTCCGAGATAGTTATTTCTTCCGGTGCGAAAATGATTTTATTCCTCATCTTTATGGCGATAATTGAAGAAGAAGATGAAGTTCTCCTGCCTTCTCCTTACTGGGTTACCTATCCCGAACAGATAAGGTTCTTCGGTGGAGTACCCGTTGAAGTACCTTTGAACAAAGATAAAGGTTTTAAACTAACCCTTGACGATATTAAAGATAAAGTTTCCGAAAAAACGAAGGCTATAGTTATAAACTCTCCTAATAATCCCACTGGAGCGGTTTACGACGAAGAGGAATTGAGAAGGATAGCCGAGTTCTGTGTCGAAAGAAATATTTTTATCATCTCCGACGAATGTTATGAACATTTTGTTTATGAAGATAAAAAATTTATAAGCATAGCCTCCTTTGATGAAGAAGTGAAAAGAATAACTTTCACGGTAAACGCTTTTTCCAAAAGCTTTTCTATGACGGGTTGGAGAGTAGGATATGTCGCTTGTCCTGAAGAATATGCGAAGGCAATAGCAAGTCTAAACAGCCAAAGTGTTTCAAACGTAACTACCTTTGTCCAATACGGAGCTCTTGAAGCTTTAAGAAACCCTAAAGCGAACGAGTTTATTAAAACTATGAGAGAAGCTTTTGAAAAGAGAAGAAATATAGCGATTGAGAAATTATCGGAAATCCCCGAGGTAGAAGTAATAAAGCCGGAGGGAGCTTTTTACATATTCCCCAACTTTGAGTATTACTCTAAAAAACTCGGAGGAGATGTAAAGTTGTCTGAATATCTTCTTGAGGAAGGCAAAGTCGCCGTGGTTCCGGGTTCCGCCTTTGGCAAGGAAGGTTTCTTAAGATTATCTTACGCTCTCGCAGAAGAAAAACTTATAGAAGGCATACAAAGGATAAATGAAGTTCTAAAGAAACTTTAACGCTCTTCCTTTACAACCTCTTTTATCTTTACTCCTATTTTGCCATCTACCACTACAAGTTCTCCCTTAGCTATTAGTTTTCCGTTTACCTTGATATCTACAAAGTCTTTTACTTCCCTGTCAAGTTCTATCACAGAACCGATACCCATACCGAGAAGCTCCCCCAGGGTTTTTTGAGCCCTGCCGACGACAACTTCAATGTCTACTGGAATATCCGAAAACTGCTGAATTAACTCAATTAGATTTTCCTTCTTCTGAACAGGTTCAACCTTTTCCTCTTTTAGCTCTTCCTTAACTTCTTCCTGTACTTTTTCTGTGCTTGTTTCTTGAACTTCCTCTTTAGCCTTTTCCTCCATCCCTTTCCATATTTTCTATTTCTTTGAGAAGTTCGTCAACCATTTCCGACTCGTCTACTTTCCTTATCGGTTTTCCTTTTTTAAATAACCATGCAAACCCTCTTCCGCAAGCAAGCCCTATATCCGCTTCACGGGCTTCTCCTATTGCGTTCACCACGCAACCCATAACAGCAACCTTCAAAGGAGTTGTTATATTTGCAAGTTTTTCCTGCACTTCTTTTACAACTTTGGGTAAATCCACCTCTATCCGTCCGCAAGTGGGACATGCTACTATTTCCACACCCCTTCTCCTGAGTCCTAATGCCTTTAGAATCTCATAAGCGGTTTCTACCTCAACTACGGGATCATCGGTTAGAGAAACCCTTATGGTGTCTCCTATACCGAGGTACAGTAAAATTCCTATTCCGACAGAGGATTTAATAATTCCCTTTGTTCCCATTCCCGCTTCAGTTATACCTATATGTAAAGGAACATCCGTTTTTTCGGCAAATATCAAGTTAGCTCTTACATTCTGAAGAACGTCAGAACCCTTTATAGACACTTTGTAGTTTGTAAAACCCCACTTCTCAAATTTTTCAGACCAACGCAGGGCACTTTCCGCTAAAGCTTCTGCAGATGGGTAGCCGTACTTTTCCAATAAATCCTTTTCCAACGAGCCTGAATTTACCCCTATTCTTATGGCGACACCTTTTATCCTTGCTTCTTCTACTATTTCCCTTACTATTTCCTCTTTTCCAATATTTCCGGGATTTATCCTTATACCTTGCACCCCTTTTTCCATGGAAAGAAACGCGTAGGAAGGAGCAAAATGTATATCCGCTATTACAGGTACAGGACTTTTTTTAACTATTCCCTCAAGAGCCTCTACATCCTCTTTGTGAGGAACTGCCACTCTTACAATCTCACAACCGGCTTTATGCAATCTGTATATCTGTTCTAAAGTAGCCTCAACATCGTGAGTTTTAGTAGAAGTCATGGACTGAACGACTATAGGTGAGTCCCCTCCTATCTTTACGTTTCCCACCTGTATCTGTCTGGTTTTCCGCCTATTAATCATAAGTTCTAATTTAACTTTAAAATTTTTTTATTAAGTATGCCTCTCGTCAGTGGTAAGGTACTTCTGGAAGTTGCAAATGAACACAATTTCGCAATAGGAGCTTTTAACTTTAACAACATGGAGTTTCTGAAAGCTATTCTCGAAGCTGCCGAAGAAGAAGAAGCACCTGTTTTTCTTCAAACAACAGAAAGTGCTTTAAGGTACGCGGGAATTGAGTATTTAGCCGGTATGGTTCACGCAGTTAAGGACAAATACTCTATACCCTTTGCTCTCCATCTTGACCACGGTAAAAATTTGGAAAGTATTCTCCTTGCCATAAGGCATGGTTATACTTCCGTAATGATAGATTATTCCGACAAACCTTTTGAGGAAAACTTGAAAATTACGAAAGAGGTGGTTTCCATCTGTGCACCACTCGGAATTGCTGTTGAAGCGGAACTCGGGAAGTTAGAAGGTATAGAAGATAATGTTGTCTCACGAGAAAAAGTTTTAATAAACCCAGAAGAAGCCAAGGAATTCGTTGATAAAACAGGTGTTGATGCTTTAGCTCCCGCCATAGGGACGGCTCACGGTGCTTTCAAATTCAAAGGGAAACCTGCGCTGGATTTTGAGAGGCTAAAAAAGGTAAAAGAACTCACCGGTATAGCTCTGGTTCTTCACGGAGCAAGCGGTGTGTATTCCGAATACGTTGAAGAAATAAATAAATACGGAGGAGAAATCACAGGTGCCACAGGAGTACCCGAAGAAGACGTAAAAAAAGCAGTTGACTTGGGAATAAATAAGGTAAATACGGATACGGATTTGAGATTAGCTTTTATTGCAACTCTGAGAAAACTATTGGCGGAAGAAAAGAAAAACGTAGACCCGAGGAAATTATTTAAACCCT
>QNXQ01000161.1 GCA_003978875.1 Aquifex sp.
GAGGTCGTCGTATGTATTTTCATTTATAATAATAGTCTTAATGGGCACTTGTCTGTTAGCAGGTCTTAATCTTCTGAAAGCCTTGAATGCTTCAACAAGTCCTTCCCAAGTTAAAGATCCACCGGTTGTTATAGTAGCAACCTTTCCGTTGTCGGTAGCTATCTTGTTAAGAGCTTCTATGAAAGTTTCGTCTTCGGCTCTTTGGAGGTCGAGTATTCCTTGCTGTATAAGAACTTCTTGAACAGGGTGTTTGTAGGTCATCATTCTTTGTTTTTCGATGTGGAACACATCGGTTTCGTATTGTACGATTTCAACAACAGCCCTTTTTCCTTGGTATTCTTTCATTTCACCTTTTCCACGGAAGGGTACTGAGTACGCTTTAGAGTCTACTTGGAACTCTAGGATCTTTACAGGGTTATCTGTCCAGTCTACTCTGTCTATGTCATCCGGACCTACAATTTCAGGTGGAAGAGCCCTTCTGAGAATACCTTGTTCTCTAAGATAAGTTCTAACAAATCCGGTAAAAGAGTCAGCAGCCTCTTTTACAAGACCTTGGTTGAATATCTTATTAACGAGAGCGATATTAACTTCCCTATAGTTTTCAACCTTAACGTTCATTTATTTAACCTCCCTTATTTTGTTCCCTTGAACAGGAACCTTAAAGTTTGGCTAGCAGAATCTACAGAAATAACTATTCCTATAGGTTCTTGTGCAGGGGTTGCTGCCGGGTCGTATTTGTCTATCACTCCGTTTACTACGGTGATTACATCTCCGGGTTGGAATGCTGTAGCTGTGTTATACTTCTTGGTGTCAGCTACGAATGGAGACATGAGTACAGTTACCTTTCCTGTTCCGTATACGTTAGGTTCCACATCTCCTCCGATTGCGAATCCGAGGAATCCTGCATCTGCTGCAGACGCAGCTTTTACTACCTTTCCTGTAGTAGGATCCAGTCTTACAGGGTCACCGTACTCTATAGTACCACTGTAAGGTAAGTCCAAAAATATAGACCCTTCTCCGGGCCACCCTCTTACAACATTGAACTTACCATAACCCATGTCGTTAATTATTGGCATCTACTTAACCTCCTTAACTTAATGCAAATTTTGTGATCGGATCTACATTAGATAAATCAACTTTGTCAGCAATTCCAAAGGAATCGGAATACTTAGCAGCTATTTTTTCCATTTCTTCCAGGAGAGCTTTTACAAACTCTCCTGCAACGTCATTTATTTCGTCAACGTACGCAGCGTATTTGTCTAATCCGAGTTTTGAAAGCTTTGCTTTAATGTGCTCTGCGTCTTCAGAGGATATTTTTGAAAGACCTTCTTGAGGTTCTGTAGGTAAATTATTTTCAGGAGCGGAGAACTCTTGTTGTTCCTCCGCTACCTTTTCCATCCTAACTTCAGCAAGAATTTCTTTTATAGCTTCCGCTAACATGGCTACACCGATTAGTCGTTACCTCTCATCTTGCTTATGCCAATAGCTCCTGCTCCAAGCCCGCCGTAGAATCCAAGAGGTAAGAGGATAGCTTTTTTGTTCTTTCTCCATACATCTTTTACAGCTTTTCCAGCCAATGCTCTCTTAGATTTCCCTCCAGCAACTTCTCCTGCTATACCTTTCAATGTTTCGTATCTACCTCTTACCTCAGAGAATGCTTTAGCTCCTGTAAGATAACCTAGTCCTGATTTAACTTTATCTGCACCAGGTATTTTTCCGGCATATCCTTTTATGGCACCTAATATACCTGCAGCTTTGTTCCTTATAGCCTCAAATCTAGCTATTTTTTCTAGTTCCTCTGCAGTTTTTTCAGCCTCTTCATCTGATAGTTGAGCTGCTACCATATCTAAGAGTTGATCTGCTTCTTCAGGAGATATTTCTCCTTCTTCCGCCATTGATACAATTTCGTTTACAACTTGTTCAGCATCTGCTACTATATGATCAGGCTCACCATCCCCATCCATGTCTACAACTTCTACACCGGAATCTTCCGCTTGTTTTTCGACCTCTGTACCGTACATTCCGGCTATAAGTCCTTCGATGTATGCTTGTCCTAATGCTTGAAGAAATTCAATATCTTCTTCGGAAAGTTTTATAATCCCCTCTTCTTTCTTTTCTTCTTCAGCTTTCTTTTCTACTTCTTCCTTTTGAGAAGCTATTTTTTCCTGCTCTTCTTTGGATTCATTCATAGCAGCAAGCTTTTTCATGAGCTCCTCTAATCTACCTGCCATTCTTAACCTCCTTTGTAAACTTTGTTAAGTTTTTCATGTGCTAGATGAAATTTTGTTATTTTTTGACTGTTTTTAATGCTTTTTTAAGTGTCTTTAAGTCCCAAACCCTGGTCCATGTTGGAGGGTGGCTTCCCAAGAATAGTGTTTTTAATACTTCACCTATTGCTCCGATTTTACTTCTAGGTGGAGACGTTCTGAACGTGGGAACATTTCCAGTATTCTTTATAAGTTCTTTTTGGAAATCTCCTAAGTTTTTCGGTAATACTAGATTAAGACCTGATCTAAGAGCACTTCTTCCATACCTTTTTATTGCTGCTCTATCTGCCTGTCTTTCTGCAATATTTGAAACGATACTGTTTGTTATAGCAAATCCTAATATACTGGAGGTTAATCCAGCATTAAATGCAAGCTCATTTTTATCTTTGTCTTTTGAAATAGATGCTAGGGTTTTACCTACAGCAGTACCTGTAGCTATACCACCTAATGCAGGCAGTAAAAACCTGGGAGCTCTTGTGTGCCAAGATGTTGCATGTTCTAATTCATGAGCTATTACAGAGGAGAAACCACGTTTTAATTTTTTACTTACTTCTCTGTTGTATTTGTACTTATCCTTTGATATTTCTTTTCCTAGGTTTTTATAGTATTCCTGTTTAGTTTCTATATAATCAAGCATCTTTTGTGGGATGAAAATTGTATTTTTTATAGCAGCTGGGCTGTGGAAACCTTCCAGGTCTACTACTTTGACTTCTACGTTTTTCTTTGCTATCTCATGGTATAAATCAGGATCAAGATATCGCTTCCATCTTTTATCGTCAACTTCATTTTCTAGAATGTTTCCTATTTGATATTTCCCCACACCAGCTTGAATACCAAGTATTGCTGCATTTCCTATCAAAGCTCCTATTAAGGCTTTTCTTAGCGTATCATCTTTCTTATCTTTTTTCTCAGAAGCTGATTTAAACAATTCTTTTTCGTAAACTCGATTCTGCAGCCCGGTAAGTCTATTTATAGCTGAGCTTGTTATATATGTACCTAATGCTCCGGAAGCCAGTAAACCTGCCAAGAATTTTTTCTTGTCCTTACCTCTAAGTGCAAAGTTCATCCATTGATTAAAACCTTTTCCTAATAGTCCTATATAGTACGGATAGTGTCTTTTAAACTTGTATGTTAATGTTCCTAGTACACCGCCTGTTATTAAACTGTTAGCCAATATAGCTTTTTTCATCTTCCTTTCATATTCTTCTTTTGAAATTCCTGCGTCCTGTGTAGAGTAAAAAGAACTGCCTATTTGATGGGAAAGCATGTGCGGTATCACACCTAAAACCTGTCCGCCTACAAGCCCTAACCCTATACCTGTTAAAATGAGAGAATTTTTACGTGCTCCTAAAGAAGATAAAGCTGAGCCTAAGAGTCCTGGTAGTAAAGCTGAAAAGACTCCTCCTGCATCAGTGTTTGCTTTTACACCTGCTTTAGTAGATATTTTTGTAGCTTCTGAGAAATCTTTTTCTGAAAAAAGTTTTTGTTCAAGATAACCAGTTTTGACTCCTTCTCCGTGTATTAAAGGTATTAGACCTAATGTTGATGCTCCAAGTCCATACTTTAAAGCACTTCTTGTTAGTTCTTTTGAAAATTCTTTACCTATTTTTGGCATCTTTCCTACCTCTTCTAAAAGCATCTAATAGACCGGATCCTTTAGCCATTAAACCTAGACCTATCAAGCTAAGCATTGTAGGCTTAGCTAAGGTTTTAAAACTTGTACCTGCTTTAGGTGCTTTATAGGCAGTGTTTTTTAGGATGTATTTGATATCTCCAGTAACTGAATCTATTAGATGAATTTCCTTAATGTGTTCTGGTTTAACACTTGTACCGATTGATATATCTCTTCCCGGATGATAATTAGGCAAGAATTTGGATATATCCTCCTAAAGCCGTAAAAAGCCCCTGTAAGTTCTTCGAATCCTGGA
>QNXQ01000085.1 GCA_003978875.1 Aquifex sp.
AGAATTCTCGCCGAGTTTCCGGAAGTTGAAACTGTTTTCGGAAAAGCCGGAAGGGCTGAAACCGCGACAGACCCGGCACCTATGTCTATGATAGAAACCTTTATCACACTAAAACCCCAGGAAGAGTGGAGAAAGGTAAAGGAAGAAAGATTCTATTCTAACTGGGATATTCCCGAATGGATAAAGGATATTTTGAGAAAAATTTTCCCGGAAGAAAGACCATTGACGTATGCAGAACTTATAAGAGAAATGGACAAAGCTATATCGCTTCCCGGACTATCCAACATGTGGACTATGCCTATAAAGGGAAGAATAGATATGATAACTACGGGAATTCAAACTCCGCTGGGTATAAAGATTTACGGAGATGATGTAAATCGCTTAAACGAAATAGCCCAGAAAATAGAAATGCTCCTTAAGAATGTAGAAGGCATTATGAGTGTCTTCGGTGAACGTTCCGCTAATGCAAGTTATATAGAAATAATCCCGAAGAGGGAAGCCCTCGAGAGATACGGTCTTACAGTAGAAGATATAAATAAAGCGATATCCACATTGTTTGCAAATACTTCCATATCCACCGTTATATTGGGCAGAGAACGCTACTCGATTACCCTCGGTGTCCCGTTAGACTACAAATACGACCTCGAGAATTTTACTATTCCCCTTAAGGATAAGCTTATTCCTTTATCCGCTGTGGCGGATATAGTAAAAAGAGAAAGCCCTGTAAGTATAAAGTCGGAGAATGGTTTGCTTGTAAGCTATGTGTTTATAACTCCCGACCCTGAAGTCGATATGGGAACGGTAATAGAAAGAGCGGACAAAATTCTAAAGGAAAAACTTCATCTCCCCAAGGGATACTATTACGAATGGAGTGGCCAGTTCGAATATTGGAAGAAAGCTGTTGAAAACCTAAAGGTTATAGTCCCGGTAGTTATTCTTTCTATAGTATTACTCGTTTGGTTTACCTTTAATAAGATTTTTGAAACTTTCCTGGTTCTTATGACGCTTCCCGTAGCCACTTTCGGCGGAGTTCTTCTTATGTATCTTCTGGACTACAACATCTCCATAGCGAGTATAGCCGGATTTCTTGCACTCTTAGGTATAGCAGCGGAAATGGGAATAGTCATGGTGGTTTATATTCAAAACGCTATAAAGGAGTTGCCGGCTAATTACGGTAAGGAAGAGGCTTTTGAGGCTATATACCACGGTGCGGTAAAGCGAATAAGACCCAAATTTATGACCTTCAGCGCTATACTTATGGGACTGCTTCCCATATTATACGGACACGGTACGGGAAGTGAGGTTATGTCCAGGATTGCAGCTCCTATGGTAGGCGGAATAATATCAACAATAGTTATAGTTCTGCTGTTCATTCCTGCTCTTTATGCGATATATATGGATTTCAAAGATAAACTGAAGTTGCGTACATAATACGATTTTTACAGAAGCCCGTGTTTTTTCAGAATTGCTTCCAGTTCTTTATCGTTTTTAGCTTTTTCTCTTAGAGCGTTTAAGAGTTTTTTAAACTTCTCGGGTTTTAGTTCCCTTTCCATATCTTCAAAGGTCTCTTCTTTGGTTTTTCTGATTATTGTTCTCCTGTCCCACCAGGCGAATCCTATGACAGCAACCACCAAAGCTATCTGTCCCGCAAATATCCCTACCATTATGTTCACAAGTCTGTTTAGTTCGTTGTTTATCTGTTCAAATCTTTTGTCAATTTGTTCAAATCGTTTGTCCACCAATTCAAATCTTTTATTCATATCTTCTCTTAGTTCCGTTATTCTCTTATTAACATCATTAATTCTTTTGTCTATCTGTTCAAATCGTTTGTCTACTTGTTCCATAAAAACCTTTAAAGTGGTTTCCAGCCTTATCAATCGTTCTCTGTCCTCTTGGGTAAAGCCTTGTTCCTTTGGAAATGAGAATCCCAAAAATAAAACTAAGCTCAGTAAAAGAATTACTTTCATAACTTTATAAGATACTGTTTTGTTTACCTTAAGTGTTAAACTAACACTATGTTTACAAAAGTAAACAGCGGGGGATTGTGGGGGATTGAAGGTTTTCCCGTAGAGGTTCAGGTGGATGTATCTCCCGGTCTTCCGGTTTTCAATATCGTAGGACTTCCCGACAGTTCGGTAAGGGAAGCAAAGGAAAGAGTAAGAGCTGCTATAAAGAACTCGGGTTTCCCTTTTCCTTTAAAGAGGATTACCGTAAATCTTTCACCTTCCGACAGAAAGAAGCAAGGAACTTTTTACGACCTGCCTATGGCTCTTGGAATTCTCGAAATTAATGAGGTTTTAAAAACAGGGGATTTCGTGATTTTAGGTGAACTTTCCCTGGACGGAAATCTTAAAAAAGTAAACGGAGTTCTCGCGGTATTAATCTCTTTAAAGCAAAAAGGATTTACAAAGTTTATTATTCCTAAAGAAAATGCAGGAGAAGCCAGTTTAATATCAGGTATAGAAGTTTACGCATTTGAACATCTCAGAGAAGTTGTGGAGTTCCTTCAAGGTAAAGTAAAAAATAACCCATTAAAGGGAAGTATTCCTTCGGAGGAGGATAATTTTGAGGAAGACCTTTTAGACGTTAAAGGGCAAACCCTGGCAAAAAGGGCTTTGGAAATCTCAGCAGCCGGATTTCATCATCTTCTTTTTGTTGGAAGTGCCGGAGCCGGTAAATCTATGCTTGCAAAGAGAATAAAAACCATAGCTCCTCCTATGGAATTTGAAGAGATTTTGGAAGTTTCGAAGATTTACAGCGTGGCGGGACTTCTGGAGGATGGATTAATTACAACGCGACCTTTTCAAGCTCCACATCATACAAGCTCTGAGGTTGCTCTAATAGGAGGAGGTAATCCTCCAAAACCCGGTGTAATATCTTTAGCCCATAAGGGCTATTTACTCCTCGACGAGATGGCAGAATTCCCGCGAAAGACTCTGGAAGCCTTAAGACAACCCCTTGAAGATGGAAAAGTTCAAGTGAGCAGGGCAAGTTTTTCCGTTACATTTCCCGCAGAGTTTACCCTCATAGGAACCATGAATCCTTGTCCTTGTGGAAATTACAACAATCCCTTTAGAGTATGTACCTGCAGCGAAAGGGAAATAAAAAATTACAACAAAAAGATTTCTGAACCTATAAAAGATAGAATAGACCTAAAAGTCTGGGTATATCCTGTGGATGAAAAAGAGCTTATAAACCTTCCCGAGGGAGAAAGTTCTCAATCGGTAAGAAAAAGAGTATCTGTAGCCTATGAAATTCAGAAGGAAAGAGGAAAAATTAATTCGAGGCTTACCAACAAAGAGGTCGAAGAGTTTTGCGTGAAACTTTTAACTCAAGATGCGAAAAAAGTTCTAAAAAATGCAGTGAAAAATCTAAATCTTTCCGCAAGAAGCTACTTTAAACTCCTAAAAGTTGCAAGAACAATAGCGGATTTAGAGGAAAGTGAAAACATAAATGAATCACATATTTACGAAGCATTGCAGTTTAGAATATAAATTATTGGGATTTTTTTAACCGGAGGTATTAAAAATGAGGCTAAAGTATATCCTTCTCAGCGGATTGATTTTAGGATTGTTTGCCTGTGAACAACCTAAAAATAAAGGAGAAAATAAGGCTGAGGCTCCCAAAACTGAAGAAGTAAAGCAGCAAACTAAGAAAGAAACTACCGAAACTAAACAGGAAGAGACGAAAACAGTAGCTCATGCAGGAAAAGGAAATCCAGATAAAGGTAAGGCAATATTTAATTCAAAGGGATGTTCCTCTTGCCATCAACCTGCAGCAGATACCGTAGGTCCTTCACTTAAGAAGATAGCTCAAGCTTACGGAAGTGTTGATGAGCTTGTGAAGTACTTCAAGAGGGAGGCTAAACCGAGGGTATGGCCTGAAAAGGCAGCTATAATGAATCCTCAACTTATGCAACTTAAAGGACTTTCGGAAGGTGAACTCAAAGACCTTGCCTCTTTTATTCTCTCCCACAAGTAAATCTTTCCCCTTTTCTTTGTATAATCTTTTTTCTATAATCAGATATTCCTAAGGAGGTCAGTATGGCTAAGGTAAAGATGAAAACTAACCGTTCGGCGGCAAAGAGGTTTAAAATTACTGCGAAAGGGAAAATAAAGAGATGGAAGTCCGGAGGAGCTCACTACAATACTAAAAAATCT
>QNXQ01000203.1 GCA_003978875.1 Aquifex sp.
GGAGTAAATCCTTATCTGGATGAACTCAGGTTTATAAAAGACAACGCTGAAAAACTCTTGAGAGAATACGAAAGAAAACTAAGGGAAGAAACGGGAATTCAGAGCTTGAAAATAGGCTACAACAAAGTGATGGGCTACTATATAGAGGTAACGAAGCCCAACTTAAAGTATGTTCCCTCTTATTTCAGAAGAAGACAGACACTCTCAAACGCTGAACGTTTTACCACGGATGAACTCCAAAAGCTAGAAGAAAAGATCCTTTCTGCACAAACGAGAATAAACGAACTCGAGTACGAACTCTACACTGAGCTCAGGGAAAAAGTGATTAATCACCTTGAGAAAGTGGGAAACAACGCTTCCTTAGTTGGCGAACTCGATTTTATTCAATCCCTCGCTCAGCTGGCCTTAGAAAAGGGCTGGGTAAAACCCGAAGTTCACGACGGGTATGAACTCATAATAGAGGAAGGAAGACATCCATTGATAGAGGAATACGTAAAAAATTACGTACCCAACGACACTCACCTTACCGAAAATAGTTTTATTCATGTAATAACCGGACCAAATATGGCGGGAAAGTCCAGCTACATTCGGCAAGTAGGAGTTTTAACACTACTTTCCCATATAGGTAGCTTTATTCCTGCCAAAAGTGCCAAGATACCCGTAGTAGACGCCATATTCACAAGAATAGGTTCAGGAGATATCCTTGCTCTGGGAGTTTCCACTTTCATGAACGAAATGTTAGAAGTGGCAAACATCCTAAATAACGCTACCGAGAAAAGCTTAATAATCCTCGATGAAGTAGGAAGAGGAACATCAACCTATGACGGCATAGCAATAACAAAGGCTCTTGTGAAATACTTGAGTGAAAAAGTAAAAGCAAAAACCCTGCTTGCTACCCACTTTTTGGAAATTACGCAGCTCGAAGAAAAGGTTAAGGGAGTAAAGAATTATCACATGGAAGTGGAAGAGACCGAGGAAGGGATAAGGTTTCTTTACATTCTAAAGGAAGGAAAAGCAAAAGGTAGTTTTGGTATAGAAGTAGCAAGGTTAGCCGGACTTCCCAAAGAGGTAATAGAGCAGGCAAGGAAAATTCTGAAAGACTTAGAAAAAGAGGAGAATAAAGAAGAAAAAAGACAAGAAGTTCTTCCCTTCCTCGAGGAAACCTTCAAAAAATCAGAAGAAGCGGAGAAACTTTCAATCTACGAAGAAATTTTTAGGGAAATAGAGGAGATAGATATAGGGAATACTACACCTGTAAAAGCCTTGCTTATATTAGCTCAGCTAAAGGAAAAGATAAAATCGCTTACAAGGAAGTAAGCTTTCTACCGAAAACAAGATATGCGGTATGAGCTACCATCTGGTCTTCCGGCCTGAAGCGCTCCGCTACGGTTTTGTATTGCCTTTGCAGAATTTCAACGATTTCCACGTTCCCGAAAAATTTTTCTAAATTTTCGAGAAGCTTTATCACCTGATTTGCCGTAGGAAGGAGAAATCCAACTGTCCCTCCTTCCTTTAAAGCCTTGTGGACTTTTTCTAAGTGCGGATACGGTTCCCTTACATCTACGAAGGCCGCATCGAAAAAATTCTCGGGAATGTGTGCTTGAGAAAAATCAAGGTCGTGAAATTTTACATTACCCTTTAGTCCAAACTTTTTGAAATTTTTCTGAGCCGTTTTAAAAAACTCCTCTACCGCTTCGTAAGTCCACACCTCACCCGCTAAGTTTGCAAGAACTGCACAAAGGGCTCCGCTTCCCGTCCCGAACTCTAAAACCTTTTTTTCCTTGTTTAGGTTCAGTTTGAAAGCTATGTAAAAGGCATCCTTAGGGTATATTATCTGGGTTTTTCTTTCAAATCCCAAAAGGATAATATCCTCTAAAGTGGGTCTGTATACTTCAAAATTACCTATCTTTATCCCTTCGGGTTTACCTATTACCTCGTCGAATTTAAGAACTTGTTTTTTTACGTTTAAACTGTGTTTAGGCAAAAGTTTCCGTAAGAACTTCTTTTCTCCGTATCGTATAAGGACGTACTCTCCCTCTTTAAAACAGTTCATCGGAGAATATCTTTTCGGGAATCTCTGCCTTTATTATTCCTTTTTCTTTACCGAGTCTGAGCAATAGCCTTACAGCTTCCCTTCCATCTTCGCCGTAATCAACTGTTCTTTCATTTACATACATGCTTACAAACTTTTTCGTTCTCTGAGTATCCTCTTTTAAATCCCTTGCATAATTTATAGCGTACTCGAGAGCCTTTTGATTTTCCTTAAGGGCGTATTCAACGCTTTCCCTCATAAGTTTTTCTATCTTTTTTATAACATCTTTTCCTAAATCTTTCCTCACAACGTTGCAACCTAAGGGAAGAGGCAACCCGTATTTCTCCTTCCACCATTCTCCCAAATCAACTATTTTTTTAAGTCCGTAGTCCTTATAGGAGAGTTGCCCTTCATGGATAACAAGACCCGCGTCTACTTTACCTTCTACCACCGCATTTATGATTTCATCAAAAGGAATTACTATATGTTCAAAGTTCGGTTCGTAGAGTTTAAGGGTCAAAAATGCCGTGGTAAGTTCTCCCGGAACTGCTATTTTTTTACCCGTGAGGGTTTCCATTTCCTCTTTAGATACCACTATGGGACCGTAGCCTTCTCCAACGCTTCCACCGCTCGGAAGCACTACATACTTATCCGATACATAAGGGTATGCATGAAACGATATTGCGGAAACCTCATATTTACCTTTAAGAGCCTCTCTGTTTAGCGTTTCGATATCTGCGAGGATATGTTCTATTTCTAACCCTTCCGTATCAATCAGCCCTTTTACCAAGGGATAAAACATGAAGGCATCATCTGAATCCGGACTGTGAGCAATTCTGATTTTCATAAGGAACTATTGTAGCAGCATATAAAGGATTATAGAAGTGAGCACACCGGCTACCACGTCATCCGCCATTACTCCGAGCCCACCCGGAAAGTTTTCAAATAGATTTATAGGAAAGGGTTTAAATATATCAATTATCCTGAATATAATAAATCCCAGGATTAACGCCTTTAGGCTGGGTTCTACGAGCAAAAAAGCCAACATGTATCCGACAATTTCATCTATTACAACCTCTTCCGGGTCTTCATCTTTGAGAAGTCTTACCATATGTTCCGATGCGAGCCATCCTGTGAAAAATAGCAGTACCGTTCCCAAAAGATAAAGATTTTTATCCATGTAAAGCAAGAGTACTATAGGTATCCCTAAAAGAGTTCCCAGTGTCCCGGGAGCAAAGGGAAGCTTACCTATAAGCAGTCCGGTAGCTATAAACTCCAAAAGGAACGACATCGTAAGGTAATATACCATAGAAGAAAAATGTTGAAGGGATATATATTCTATCGATTCGTAAGGACTACCTTTATAGCTTCTTTTCTCCTCTCCCTTATTCTCTTTACACTCCAATTCACAAGATTGGGAACTATTTTATTGGGACTTCCTCTGGAAGACCTCCTTGGTTTCCTCTTGGTTTGGTCTGTTTTCTACACATACTTTTTTCTTCCAGATGGAATAATTCTCGCCACTGCCTTTCTTATAAATTCCTTTAAAGAAAGAAAACTTATCCAAGTATTTTACTCTTTCAGGATTTCGGAAAGTAGGCTTCTTTATTTTTTCTTCATACCCTTTTTATCCATTTATCTTTTGCTGGTAGGGTTTTCTCAAACACTCCTCGAGGAAAAAGTAGCTTTCGTCAGGAAAAATTTAGTGTATAAGTTTCAGGAAAGCTTCTTCAAAGAAATACCGACTAAGACTTTTATTAATTTTGGCGGAGTAGTCATCCATGCGGAAGGGAGAAGCGGAAACAAACTTAGAAATATCTTTTTTAAATTCGGAGAAATAACTATTCTTGCGGAAAACCTTGAGTACAAAGGCAACGGGCTTTTTGAGTTTACCAAGGGAACGGTTATTACGGAAGAGGAGAAAATTTTTGTTATTCAGTTTGAAAAATATCTATTAAACATAAGACAGTTTGAGAAAAAGGGATTAAGGGAAAAAAGATTAAGAGAAAGTAAGTTCATAAACATTGCAAATACACTTATAACTCCTTTCCTTTTCTTAGGAGTTTTTTATATATGTTTAAGGAAA
>QNXQ01000155.1 GCA_003978875.1 Aquifex sp.
CGTAGGTATGTGTGTAATCCTTACAGCTGTATCAGTTTTATTAACGTATTGTCCACCTGCTCCTGAAGCTCTGAAGGTTTCTATTTTCAAATCTTCAGGTTTTATCTCTATATTTATTTCTTCATCGATTTGAGGCATTACGGACACAGCAGCGAAGGAAGTATGTCTTCTTGCATTGGCATCAAAAGGAGAAATTCTTACAAGTCTATGGACACCTTGTTCTCCTTTCAGATATCCGTATGCGTAGGGACCTTTTATTAAAACGGTTACACTTTTTATACCGGCTACATCGTCCGGAGTAATATCAACAAGTTCTACCTCATAGCCTTTCTTTTCCGCCCATCTCTTGTACATTCTAAAGAGCATATCCGCCCAATCACAAGCCTCCGTTCCGCCTGCACCTGCTTGAATGGTCAAGTACGCATTTTTAGCATCCATTTCCCCTGAAAGATAAGTCTTTAGCTCTAAATCCTTGAGCTTTTTTTCTATATCCTGTACTTCTTCATCTATCATAGCCCAGGTTTCCGTATCTTCTTCGGGAGTAATCTCACTGAGTTCCTCAATATCCTTTAGTGCTTTCGCGATAAAATTTATCTTTTCAAGAGTTTCTTCTACCCATTTTCTCCTTTGAATAGTCTGCTTTGCCTTCTCCTGGTCATTCCAGAAATCGGGAGATGACATTATCTGGTCGAGTTGTTTTAACTCATCTTCCAACTTTTTAGGTTTGAGGATATTTTTCACATCTTCGAAGCGTTCTCTAAGTTCGGATAGTTTTCCCTTCAGTTCTAGCATCTTTCTAATATATATTTCAATTGAAAATTATTTTCAACTACTCCACTACTTTGTACCCCCACTGTTGAACTGCTTCCCTTAAAGTTTCAAAAGGAACTTCTTTATCTAATTTTACCTTAGCAGTTCCCCTTTCAAGGGATACTTCAACTTCCAATACGCCTTCTATTTCACTTAGAGCTTTTTTCACAGTATTCACACAATGCATACAGCTCATACCTTCAATCTTTAGTTCTATTTCTTTCATAAGGATTAATTTACTTCAAATAGCTCTGAAACAAACTTATTCTTTTCTTACCAGAATACTTACGTTTCGAAATTTGTACTTATTCAGTAAATCAAGTACCGCTATGAGGTGTTCTACCTTAGAAGCTTTGTCAGCCTTTATCTGTATAAGGCTATTGGTTGCCAATTCTTCCAGTTTCTGCTCTAAATTTTCCACATTTATTTTTTTTTCTTCAAAAAATATATTTCCTTCTCTGGTTATAGTTATTACAAAAGCTTTTTCAACTTTTCCCGTATCGGCCGATTCCGCCTTTGGCATTTCCACGGGAATTTCTCCTTTAACTATAAACGTTGCGGTAGTGAGAACTATAGTAAGTAGAACCAGCATTATGTCAACAAGTGGAATGACATTTATACCGTCGAACTCTTTATTGTCCATAAGTTTATATATAATCTTCTTTCATGGAATTCTGGAAACTACAAGGTTCAGGGAATGATTTTGTCGTTATAGACGATAGAGATGGGAAGGTTGAAGAATTTTTAAAAAAACTTAATCTCTCAAAGAGTGAATTTGTAAAAAAGGTCTGTGCGTTTCACACAGGTGTAGGTGCCAATGGTCTTATACTCATTAAGTATCCTGAAAATCCCGAAAATGACTTTAAATGGGAGTTTTTCAACTCAGATGGTTCAGAAGCGGAGATGTGTGGAAATGGCTCCAGATGTGCGGTAAGGTTCGCTTATGAAAAGGGAATTGCAGGAAGAGAGGTAAAGTTTGAAACCCTTGCGGGTGTAATAAGGGCAAAGGTTTTGGAAAACGGCAAAAAGGTAAAGGTTCAGTTAACACCTCCGACTCAGCCCATTGAAAAACTACTTAGAGTTGATGACAGAGAAATCAAAGGTGTTTTTATAAATACGGGTGTACCCCACTTTGTTGTACCTGTAGAAGAACTTGAAAATTTAAATGTGATTAAGTTAGGAAGGGCTATAAGATTCCACGAGGAATTCCAACCTAAAGGTACGAATGTAAACTTTATAGAACCTATTTCCGATAATGCTATACGCATCAGAACATACGAGAGAGGGGTTGAAAATGAAACCTTAGCTTGTGGAACGGGAGCAACAGCTTCCGCAATAGTAGCCTACCTTAAGGGATTAATCACAGGAAAGCCCGTAAAAGTGATTACAAAAAGCGGCGAAGAACTGTTAATAGATTTTTCCGATGACCTTAAAGAGGTCTTCCTAACCGGTTCTGTTTACAAAGTTTTTGAGGGAGTACTTAGTGAGGAAATGTTTCAATATTAAAAGGGTAATCCCGGTGGTGATTGAGGCATCCGCAATGTTGAAAGCAGGCCAATAAAGGTCTCCTAGGTGGAGATGTATGAAGTCCCTAACCTGTCCCAGAAAAAACCTGTCGTAAAGGTTTCCTATTGCTCCTCCTCCTATTAATCCCATACACAAAGCTGTAAACCTACTTTTTTCAGCAATTGCATAGAAGAATGTTATGAAAAGCGCTATAACGGGAATAACAATAAGTATGGGGATTCGGAGCGGGTCGGGCAGGTCAGAGAGTAAGCCGAAAGCAACTCCTTTGTTATAAATAAGATACAGTTTCAAAAAAGGGAAAGGGTCGTAAGAAATCTGAAAAAACTTTTCCGCTAACTCCTTTGTAATCATATCTGCAGTAAAAACTATCAAAGCTGTTATCAAGTAGATTCCACTAACCGAACGAGGGAATTTTTCCATAATTTTTTTAACCTCTCAATATCGTAATTAAGAATCTCTTCTCCGTTGTAATTTAGTTTGATTATTCTTTCCTCACTAGTCTTTCCAAGGTATAACCAGTTTAGGCCTTTACTTTCTACTAACTCTTTAAACTCTTCCGACCTTTCATTTTCAACACTCACTACAACACGTGTTGGATTTTCCGAAAATAGGAAAATGTCTGCTCTTTCTTCCGAATAGATTTCCAATTCAAGTCCATACCTCGAAGAAAACACCATTTCGAGAAGAGCTATAATCAACCCTCCGGTTGAAACATCGTGAGCACAAAGAATAAGTTTCTTTTCATTCAGCTCAAGGAGGAGCTCTATTAAAGCTTTTTCCTTATCAAGGTCAACGGCGGGAACATCGCCTTTTATCAGACCGTGTATAACCTTTAGAAATTCACTTCCATCGAGTTTTAACTTTTGTTCAAGATTTCCTATAAGGTATAGCTCACTTTCAGCTTCAATCGTGCTGGGAGTAAAGTTTTCAACGTTTTCAATAACACCCACACCGACCACTATTGGGGTAGGAAATACATTTCTTATCTCTCCTTTATCAACGGTTTCATTGTAGAGGGAAACATTTCCGCTTACCACGGGGACGTTTAAACGTTCGCAGGCTTCTGCCATACCTTCAACCGCTTTAACGAATTGCCACATAATCTGGGGTCTTTCGGGATTTCCAAAATTAAGACAATCGGTAATTGCTAAGGGTTTTGCTCCTACGCAAGCGAGGTTTCTGCATACCTCGGCTATTATGTATTTACCACCTTCATAGGGGTTTAGAAATACCATTCTTCCGTTTCCTTCGGAAGATATAGCTATACCCTTGTCTGTTTTTATTTCCGGTTTTTCTACCCACTTTAATCTAAGAACGGCACTATCATGTCCGGGAAGCAGGAGAGTATTGGTACCTACATGATAATCGTACTGGGTATAAACCCACTCTTTACTGCATACATTGGGAGAAGAGAGAAGCCTTTCAAGGGCTTCGGAAATATTGACAGGTTTTAATTCATTTTGGTTAAAGTTTCTTAAATCTTTTAAATATTGAGGTTCTTCATAAGGTCTATCGTAGACTGGAGCTTCATCGACGATTAAGGCCACAGGTAGTTCCGCTACAAGCTCACCCTTGAAAAATGCTCTAAATATACCATCACCGGTTATTTTGCCTACAACAGCTCCTTCCAAGTGCCATTTATCGGCTATTTCTTTTACTTTTTCAACCTTATCTTCTTCAATTATGAGAAGCATTCTTTCTTGACTTTCTGAAAGCAGAATTTCATAAGGAGTCATTCCTTCCTCTCTTAGGGGAACCTTTTCA
>QNXQ01000131.1 GCA_003978875.1 Aquifex sp.
GAGGGAAAGTTAAAACTTCCCCCTTGAAAAAAACAAAAGGAGGTGCGTAATGCCCGTAAAAACACCCATGTACCCGGAAACAAACTATCCCGACTTGAGAGTAAGGTGGCGTTTTGAAGAACTCCCGGAAGAATTCAGGGAAAAGATCATAAAGGGGGAAAAGATAACCGGAAGGGAAGTAAGGAAATACCTGAAAAGACTATTCCCGAAAGGAAAGTTCAAGATAAAAACGAATTACTCCCTGAAGGTTACCATTTTCGGCGGAGCCGGTAAGGAAGAAGTGGAAAAAGCACTCGCGGAATTCAACACAAAAACTTCCGATGCAATGATTGACTACATAGGAGTAATAAGCCACAGCGTATTGATGCCGGATGGAAGCGTAAAAGACATAAGGTTCGGATGGAGCTTGGTCTGCGTGGAAGTGGACTGGGAAACGAGACAAAAGCTGATAGAAAAAGCCCTTGAAGAATTCCACAAGAAGTATCCGGGAAACACAAAAGAAGAAATAAGGGAAATGTTCTACAGCAAGGCGATAGAACTCGCGGAGAACGTTCTTATCAAGGAGCTTTGAGTTAGGAGATTTTTCTCCTAACCCATCAAAAAAAAAATAAAGGAGGTAAGCAAGATGATAAAGCTTTTCGGAGAACCTCTTTGCCTGAAGGAAAAAATAGTCGTATCGGGAAGCATAATAACGGGATACGACGGGTGCTACTACATAGTGATTGACCTTGACGAAAACACGGTAAAGCGAAAGGCTCGGAGTCATTGAAAACCAAGACGGTGTTTTGGTATTCAGGGACGGAGAAAACTACAAAGAAGAAATAACGGAAAAAAACATAGGAAGAAAATACTTTCCTTCCGACGTAGATGAAGAAGAGGCAATAAAGCTCCTGAAGCAGGGAGAAAAAGTGGAAGCATACGAATACGATGAAAGAGAACTCTGCAATTGTGCAAGGAAAGCCTTTGAAATCCTTAGACAAAAAACAGAAGAAAACCCCGAGGTAATAGAAAACCTCGGCGTAGTCGTGTATGAAGACGGAAAGGTTGAGTACAGGATTTTTGAAGAAACACCATACGTGCTTGAAGAAAACCTTGATGAAATATCAAAACCCATAGAAAAACCTCCGAAAGGCATTCCCCGGTTCGGTTTTTGCGAAAAAGCACTCCTCTGGAGGTTTGAAAGATGAAAAGCGGATGGCTTCTTCCTTACCTCCTCGTGGGAGACTTTCTCTACACGAAGAGGTGGACGTGGTGGCTGAACTGCCTCCTGAAGGAAGAAATAAAACCTCCAATACCCGAGCTGAGATTAAGAGAAGACGCGGAAACGAGGAAAATGCTAAACAAATGCATAGAATACCTTGAATCAAGAGGAAAAGACTTTGAAGACTTCGTAGACTGGATGCTATGGTCCCTCGGACTATCGGAAGAAAAACCTAACCTCTCAAAACAGGAACTTGAATTCCTCTACAGGAACTTCGTTCTCGGAATGCTTCAGGAAAACCCTTGGGATTACTTCGGAGAAATAGCAGCGGAAAAAAGAAGGGGAGAATTTGGTTTCTTCCCCACCCCTCCCGATCTTGCGGAATTCATGGCAACATGCCTCGCACAGGATAACAACATATTCCAAAAGATAATAGACCCCTGTGCGGGAACGGGAGTCCTCCTCATGGCTTACTCCAACTACTCTGTAAACCTCTTCGCGATAGACATAAACCCCTTCATGATAAAACTCATCAAGATAAACGCAGCCCTATACATACCTTGGTTGCTCCTCCCCGTTGAGGTAAAAAACGAAAGGGAATACTCAATTCCCCAAAAGATAAAAGAAGTCGCAAGAGAACTGAAAAACCTCCAATACATAGCGTTCAAGGAACTTGAGGAATTCTCAAGCCAAAAAACCAAAACCCAACCTAAAAAACCGGTTCAATTAAGAATTGGATTTTAAACTGGATTTCTAACTAAAAATCCAGTTGACTTTTCAACTGAGCAGAGTAAAATTAAAAGAAAACTATCAAGGAGGTGAAAGGATGAGAGAAGAAGACGTAATGAACGCAAAGAGCTACGTTGAAAACCTTGCGGCACAAAACGGATTGCCAAACCTCTACGTTAACGGAGGCTTCGGAGTTTATATCAATCTTATAAACCGCACGATTTCCGTCCACGGACCGCGTTCGGCAGATTGGCAAAAAGCAAGGTCAAACCCTACGAACATCCCTCATGTGTTCAACAAGACCTCTAATGGGTTCTGGGTGGGAGGATTCAGGAACCTATTTGAAGCCACGGCGTTTGCAAAGTTTCTCAAGGATTACATCTACCGAACAACTGGAGAAACCATGCACATTTCCGCGGGAAAGGATGTTTTTCAAAACATAAAACTCTTCTGAAGAGAAATGAGAGAAAAACTGTTACAAAACAAGAACAAAATTTTGAAAGCGATAGGAAACTACCTCTACCAAAAAAAGGAATGGACGCAGGAAGAAAAGGAACTGGCGGAACTCATCACGGAAGAAAAGATTGAAGAAAAAACTCTCAAGAGGGAAGAAGTCCTGAAATACCTTCCGAGGGATACACGCAACGGCTTACATAAACTGGAAATCGGGAAGTTCTCTGCAAGGGTATCCTTTGACAACAGGTTTCTTCCGGAGTTTCACGAAAGAGTAAAAGTAAAGACCTTCAACAGGCTATCGGGAACGTGGGAAGTTCCGCTGCTTAACAAGAAAAACGTAAAAGGACTCCTTCTCTTTCTTTCCCGTTTTGACGCCGACCTTTCCTCCCTCGTTCAATACCTCTTTGAATACCCCTTTCCCGTTGCGGTAACCCATTACGCGGGAGCGATAAGGATAGTTTTTCCGTATCTTATAGTGAAACTCGGTTTTGACGTTCTGAAAAAGAACTTTCCCGAACTAAAAAGGGTAGCCTTTTTCGGACAAAACACCTTGGAAATGGAAATCCACAAGCTGAACGAAAAGGAAATAACGGAAATTTTCAGGATATTTCCCCAGAAAATCGCCCTTGAAATCGGGAAAATACTCGTGAAAGCGGGGAAAAACCTTGAAAGGAGCACCGCAACGAGTGCAAGTGAAAAAGCAAGGAAGTTTGCGGAAGAACTCGGACTATCGGAAAAACTCTTTGACTTTCAAAAGGCGGGAGCTTACGGAGCTTACGAAATAATCAAGGAAAAGGGAAAGGTAATACTCGGAGACAAGATGGGACTCGGAAAAACGAGACAGGCTCTCGCGGTGGTAAAAGCCCTCATGAAGGAAGAAAACCCCTTTCCCGTTCTCGTGGTATGTCCGAAAACAAACTCCTACACGTGGAAAGAGGAAATAAGGGAAGTAATGGGAGAGGATTTCAAGGTAGGAGTGTTTTCGGGTTCTCCCCAAGAAAACACCGACCTTTCAAGCCTTCACTTCATAGTCATAAATTACCAGTCAGTAAGGCTATGGGAGAAAAAGCTACTGAAAACTCCGATAAGAACGGTAATACTTGACGAGTTTCATTACGTAAAGAACCCCTCCGCAAAGACCACGAAAAGCGTGAAGGAGATAGTAAAGGGAAAGAAGCTCATAGCCATTTCGGGAACACCCTTCGTAAACAGGGTGTGGGAACTGGGAGATGCCCTGTTCACTCTTTCCTTTCTCAGGACCCTCGGAATGACCAAGGAAGACTTTGAAAGACTCTTCGTGGAAACGAGGGAAATAAAGGTAAGCAAGAACGGAAGGACTTTCAAGATAAAGAAACCCGTGAAAGGAAAGAACCTTGAAAGGTTAAACCTCCTCCTGAGAGAGGTAATGATAAGAAGGGAAAAGGAAGAAGTGCTCACTCAGCTTCCCGAAAAAATAAGAAAGGTAATCTGGCTTGAAATACCGGAGAAAGAACTTGCAAAATACAGGAAACTGGAAGAAGAGTTTGAAAGGGAACTTGAAAAATTGAAGGAAAAAGCGAGAAAGGCTAACATGACACTCCTTGAATACCTGATAGAAAAGGACAGGACTCCCGTTCTTCTCACGAAAACAAACGAACTGCTCTTTGCGGTATCCGAAATGAAAATTCCCCTGACGGTTCAATACGTAAAACAGATACACGAAGAGGAAAGAGAAAAGATAGTAGTCTTTGCCTACAAGAAAAAAACACAGGAAAGGTTATACGAAGAACTCTCAAGCCTCAAACCCCTCAGGATAGTTGCGGAAATGACTCAGGAAGAAAGGGAAAAAACAATAAAGAAGTTTCAGGAAGAGGAGGAAAACAAAGTAATCATAGTTTCCTTGGGAGCGGGAGCGGAAGGAATAACCCTTACAAGAGCAAGACACCTCATCTTTGCAGACCTGTGGTATCAGCCCCAAAAACTCCTCCAGGCGGAAGACAGAGTTCACAGGATAGGACAAACGCAAAAACCGGTAATACACTACCTTCTTGCGAAAAACACGATAGAAGAAAAGGTTTGGAAGGAAATAATAAACTCCAAGCTAAAGGAATTTGAAAAGGCGATTACAAACTCGCCTTTGAAATAAAACTTTACCATTTACGGAACCGAAAAAATAAACGAAGGGAGGTTTTTAAAAACCTCCCTCTTTAAAAAACTCTCAAAGGAGGTAGAACCATGAAAAAATACGACCTCTATATTCTCGTTGACGAAGAAGTCATTGAAACGATAAAGGAAATGCTGAAAAGAAAAGGAATCAAGGTT
>QNXQ01000194.1 GCA_003978875.1 Aquifex sp.
AACCCATAATGAAGAAAGCTTCCGCAATAGTTACTAACAGAGGAGGAAGAACTTCCCACGCGGCAATAGTAGCGAGGGAACTCGGCATACCTGCGGTTGTAGGTACAGGTAATGCTACGGAAAAAATAAAGACGGGAGATGAAATAACTGTCTCTTGTGCGGAAGGAGAAACCGGATACGTTTACGAAGGAAAAATTGATTACGAGGTAGAAGAAATAAATCTCGAAAACATACCGAAACCGAAAACAAAAATAATGATGAACATAGGAAATCCCGAATCAGCTTTCAGATACGCTTCACTTCCTAATGATGGTGTAGGCTTAGCAAGGGAAGAATTCATTATAGCTAACTACATTAAAATACACCCGCTGGCTTTACTCCACTACAAAGATATCGTTGAACTGTATGAAAAATTAAAAGAAAAGAATCTGGTAGACGATAAAGGATTCGTTACCTTTAGGTTAATATACAACTATGCAAACGAAAGACTTCTGAAAAAACTTGCAAAGGGTAAAGATAAAATAAGGGTAAATCTCAGGAGAATAATCGAGGATATAGATAGACTAACTTTCGGTTACGAAGATAAAGCCACTTATTATATAAAGAAGCTTTCATACGGAATAGCTAAAATAGCCGCTGCCTTTTATCCCAACCCGGTTATAGTAAGATTTTCCGACTTTAAATCCAATGAGTATGCAAACCTCATAGGTGGTATTTTATTCGAACCTGAAGAAGAAAATCCTATGCTCGGATGGAGAGGAGCTTCCAGATATTACTCAGATGTATTCAAAGAAGCATTCGGAATGGAATGTAAAGCCATACTCAGAGTAAGAAACAAAATGGGACTTACAAATACAAAGGTAATGGTACCCTTCTGCAGAACTCCGGAAGAAGGTGAAAAGGTTTTAAAAGTTATGGAAGAATTTGGACTCAGAAAAGGTGAAAATGGTCTCGAAGTATACGTGATGGCTGAACTTCCGAGCAATGTAATCCTTGCGGATAAATACGCTCAGATATTCGACGGCTTTTCAATCGGGTCCAACGACCTTACCCAGCTTACATTGGGACTTGATAGAGATTCGGAACTTGTGGCACATCTGTACGATGAAAGAAATGAAGCTGTAAAGAGGTTCATAGCTCAGCTTATCAAAACGGCTAAAGAATACGGTAGAAAGGTGGGAATATGCGGGCAAGCACCTTCAGACTTTCCGGAATTTGCCCAGTTCCTTGTGGAACAAGGAATTGACAGTATATCCCTGAACCCTGACTCCGTCTTAAAAACTATATTAGCAGTTGTAGAGATGGAGAAAAAACTGGGTGTTCTTAAATGAAACTTCTGGAAAAGTTAAAACCTAAAAAACTTAATATTTCCTTTCCCAGTTTTTCTTTCTCTCCTAAAACTTCTTTATCTTTATACATTACCGTTGACTTCCTGAGAATCCTCGAAGTGGATAAGGAGGGAGTTCCCACTTTTGAACCGATAGAAATAAACTGGTCTGGCAAAAAGGAAGAGGAAAAATTAGAAATATTGAAGGATAACGTTTTAAAATTGGGATTGAAAGGGAAAGTAGCTCATACGTGTATTACAGCAAAAAACGGGATTTTAAAAGTCCATAAATTTCCCGCTACTTTGTCTAAAAGAGACCTCCAAGAAGCCATAGAAACCTTTATAAGGGTCGAAAAGGAAAATATAAAGGAAGACAGTATATACGACTACTACATATGGGATAGCCAAGATAAGAAGTTCAAAATAATTACTCTGGTAATAGTTAGAAAACTTTTCCTTGATAAACTAAGGAAGCTCATAGAGGGTGCGGGGTTAAAACTGGGTATTGTAGATTATGAAGTAAGTACAATTGTAAATGGTGGACTTTTATTTAACCTTAGGAAACCTTTCGCTATACTTTACGTAGACCTCCATGAAAGTGTATTTGTATACTATACCGGTCAATCAATAGTTTATAACCTTTCAAATTTCTCCTTAAAAGAGTATCTGGAAACCAAAGAAGATTTACTGCTGGAAGAATTCTTCATAGAGGTGAAGAATCTCCTGCTTGTCAACGAGGTTAACGCCCTTTACCTTGCAGGAAAAGCTATTGAGTATGATGAACTCCTCGATAAACTTTTGAGTAACTTGCCTATACTAAGTCCTTTAGAACCTGAACATTTAAGTGCTTCCTTTTTAATACCTTACGCGCTCTGTATTAGGGGGATTGAGGGGAAATGAAAAATAAAGAATTGATAAGGATAAACCTAAATAAAGAAGCCGGATTTCTGCAAAAGCTAAGAGATTTTGATACACAAGCAATTACCACTTTTATAACGACAAATATACTTCCCATAAGTTTCTTTATAGGATTAATATTTTTAGCTTTAGCGGGGATTTATTACTATACACTTAGTAAAAACGTAGAAGAGTTGAGAGCAAAGTTAGAAGAAGAAAAGAATAAAAGGGCAAGGATTGCTGCAGAAATAAAGAGACTTGAAAAATTGAAAAAATATCTTAAAGCAAAAAATTTAGTTTATGAACTTATGGATGAATACAACAGAGTTTTTTTAAAAGCTTTTTCTGAAAGCCATAAAAACTTAGAAGGGACTCTTATTCAAAATATTTCTATTTGCGCTTTCAGGGACAGGAACTGTGATTTAAGCAAAAGAATTAAAAAAGGAAGTATTCTTATAAAAACTCCTATAGTTCAAATAGATTTTATTCTCTTGGGTGATAACTACAACTTTTTTGGTATAGGGGAGATAAAGAGACAAACCTTCATAACTATAGCGGAATATCCTTACAAAAGGCTTTGCCTCGAGATAAAAGAAGAAAGAGAAATGGTAAAAAAATGAAGAGAAATGATATCCTCCATAGAAATCTATCAGTGTAATACCTAAAATCTTCCTATGACTAAAGAGAGGAAACCAAATAGACTTATAAACGAAAAGAGTCCCTACCTAAAGCAGCATGCTTACAATCCGGTGGACTGGTATCCCTGGTGTGAAGAAGCTTTTGAAAAGGCAAAAAAAGAGAATAAACCAATATTTCTTTCCATAGGTTATTCTACATGCCACTGGTGCCACGTTATGGAAAAAGAAAGCTTTGAAGATGAAGAAATTGCAGAAATTTTAAATAAATACTTTGTTCCGATAAAAGTAGACCGCGAAGAAAGACCTGATATAGATGCTTTTTACATGAGTGTATGTCAAGCTATGACCGGCATCGGTGGATGGCCGCTCACTATAATAATGACTCCCGATAAAGAACCTTTCTTTGCCGGTACCTATATACCCAAAGAGAGCTTTTTTGGAAGAGCCGGATTGAGAGAAATACTGCTCACCGTAAAAGAGCTCTGGGAAAAGGACAGAGAAAAAGTTTTGAATACGGCAAAACATCTGGTAAAGGCTCTGCAGGAGGCGGAAAAAGAGAAAGCCGAAGCTTCATTGAAAGAGGAAGTTATTCATCGGGCATTCGCAGAGCTTTATTCTTCATACGATGAGCATTTCGGTGGCTTCGGAAACGCTCCAAAGTTTCCAGTTCCACATAATCTGATGTTTTTAGGCAGGTATTATTACAGGTACGGTAGAGAACAAGCCTTAAGTATGCTGGAAAAAACGCTTACAAGTATGAGGATGGGAGGGATTTATGACCATGTAGGTTTTGGTTTTCACCGATATTCAACGGATAAAGAATGGATTCTCCCTCACTTTGAAAAAATGTTATACGACCAAGCCCTGCTTTTAATAGCCTATACAGAGGGTTATCAATTAACTGCTAAAGAGCTTTTTAAGCAAACCGCGGAAGAAATTGTTGAATTTTTAAAGAGAGATATGCTCTCTCCAGAAGGTGCTTTTTACTCCGCTTGGGATGCAGACAGCGAAGGTGAAGAGGGAAAGTTTTATGTTTGGACTCATGAAGAACTAAAAAAAATTATTTCTGTCAGTGAATTTAAAAAATTTGTCCATATTTTTGGAGTAACCAAGAAAGGAAATTTCGAACACAATCAAAATATTTTATTTTTGCCTCCAAAAATAGATTGGCAAGAGAAAAATACCCCTTCACTGAAATTATCCATACAGAAAGTTTTTACGGCTCG
>QNXQ01000197.1 GCA_003978875.1 Aquifex sp.
AACGCATCCAAACACCTCCAAGCGGGAGCAAAAAAGGTAATAATTTCCGCTCCTGCAAAGAACCCTGATATTACGGTAGTCCAGTTTGCCTTTAAGTTCAGGAATAACTTCTCCTATCGCTTTTGCCGCTCCGGTGGTTGTAGGAACTATGTTTACAGCTGCAGCCCTTGCCCTTCTTAAATCTTTGTGGGGAAGGTCTAAAAGTCTCTGGTCGTTAGTATAAGCGTGAACTGTAACCATATACCCCTTTTCTACACCGAAAACTTCGTTCAAGACCTTTATACAGGGCGCAAGGCAGTTTGTAGTACAGGAGGCGTTAGAGACTATGTTATGCTCTTTGGGATTGTATTTTTCTTCATTTACACCTAGGACTACCGTAATATCAGGGTTCTTTGCAGGAGCGGAAATTATTACCTTTTTTGCTCCCGCTTGGAGGTGTTTGGATGCGTTTTCTCTGTCTCTGAATACACCGGTAGATTCTATTACTATATCAACTCCTAAATCACCCCAGGGTATCTGGGACGGGTCTTTTTGAGCGAAAACTTTAATCTCTTTTCCATCAACAACTAAATTTTCCCCTTCGGCTTTTACATCACCTTTAAATATTCCATGTACGGAGTCGTATTTAAGGAGGTGGGAAAGCTGCTCGGCACTTGTTAGGTCGTTTATAGCTACTATTTCTATTTCTTCCCTTCCCCAGGAAGCCCTAAAGAAGCTCCTTCCTATCCTACCGAATCCATTGATTCCAACCTTAATTCCCATAGTTTAAATAATTATATTTGATATCTATGGAATACATTACCAACTATACCCTCGGCGAACTTAAAGAAAGATTTAAAGGTTTAGGACTGGAGCCTTACAGGGCTAAGCAGGTATTCAGGTGGATTTACAAAAAGTTCATAACGGATTTTGCCAGAATGACAGACCTTTCAAAAGAACACAGAAAACTTTTAAGTGAAAATTTCCAATTCCACCCTCTCGAGAAACTGGATAGAGTAGAGGCTCCCGATGCAATAAAGTACCTATTTAAAACTATTGATAACCATATAGTTGAAACAGTTCTAATAAAGGAAAGAGACCATTACACCCTTTGTGTATCTTCCCAAATAGGCTGTGCCGTAGGATGTACTTTCTGTGCGACAGCCCTTGACGGACTTAAGAGGAATCTCACCACGGCGGAGATTATAGACCAGTACATTCAAGTTCAGCAGGATTTAGGTGAAGAGAAAATAAGAAATGTAGTTTTCATGGGAATGGGTGAACCCTTAGCTAACTATGAAAATGTTAAAAAAGCCGTCGAGATAATGATTTCATCTGAAGGGTTAGACCTTTCCAAGAGAAGAATTACTATATCGACCAGCGGAATAATATCACAGCTAAAGAGAATGGCTCAAGATGAAGTAATGAGAGAAGTAAACCTCGCGGTTTCCTTAAACGCCGTTTCGCAGAAAGCCAGGGAAGAGCTTATGCCTCTCACAAAAACCAATACTTTAAAAGAGCTGATGGAGGTTCTAAAAAGCTTTCCCCTTCCCAAATACAGGAGAATTACACTCGAGTATGTTTTAATAAAGGGAGTCAACGACTCGGTAAAAGATGCGGAAAAGCTTGCTAAATTAATAGGGAAACACAAAAAGAGATTTAAGGTAAACCTTATTCCTTTTAACCCTGACCCGAATTTACCTTACGAGAGACCATCTCTCACCGATATTATGAAGTTCCAAAAGGTTCTTTGGAAGCACGGTATCTCAAACTTCGTTAGATTCAGCAAAGGTATAGAGGTTTTCGGAGCATGCGGACAGCTGAGAGCAAAAAGATTGAAACTGGAAATAGAAGGAGCTGTAAAGTGAATTACAATTCTTTCTCATGGAACTTAACGAGCAACAGAAAAGGGTAGTAGTTCACTTTGGCAGTCCTCTCTTAGTAATAGCGGGGGCGGGGTCGGGGAAAACCAGAACTCTCATATACAAGGTTGAATATCTCCTTAAGGAAAAAAACATAAAACCTTACGAGATACTATGCATCACCTTTACAAACAAAGCGGCGAAAGAAATAAAAGAAAGGATAAAGAATAAGTTAGGATTTGAGTTAGAATGGAGCGGTACCTTTCACTCTATAGCTCTGAAAATTCTCAAACTGGACGGAGAGGAGATAGGAATACCCGGAGATTTTGCCATAGCTGATGAAAGAGATACAACAGAAATAATAAAGGAGATACTTAAAAAATACGGAATAAAAAAAGACCCTGACGAAGTAAAAGAAGAGATTTCGCGGATAAAGGAGAACTTCAAGGAGCCCGAAGCGTGGATAAGTGTAATCTTTGAAGAGTATCAAAATACACTCAGGAAAAATAAACTTTTGGATTTTTCGGACTTAATGAGGGAACTTTACAACCTCCTTCAGATTCCTGAGGTGCGGGAAAAGTACAGAAAAAAGTTTAAATACATTCTCGTTGATGAATACCAAGATACCAATACAATTCAGTATGAGATACTCAAACTTCTCGCGGATAAAAATATATGCGTTATAGGTGACCCTAATCAATGCATATACGAGTGGAGGGATGCCCGTCCCGACAACATCTTAAAGTTTAAAGAAGATTTCAATCCAGAGGTGGTTAAACTTGAGGTGAACTATCGTTCAAAGGAGGCAATACTTAAGGTGGCAAATGCAATCCTGGAAAAATCCACATTGGACTGGAAAAACCTGATACCCAAGCTAAAGGGAGTAAGAGGGGAAGGAGAAAAGCCCTACGTGAGACGCTTTAAAGACGAAGAGGAAGAAGCGGTATGGATAGCCAATAAAATTAAAGAACTCGCAGGAGATTATCACTTCAAGGATTTCGCGATTTTAGTGAGAGCAGGTTATATCACTGACGTATATGAAAGAACATTTTTTAAGATGGGTATTCCTTACAGAGTTGTAGGAACCGTAAGGTTTTATGAAAGAGTAGAAATAAAGAATCTGGTAGCCTTTCTCAGGCTCGTGAATAACCCATCGGATGAGCTTGCCTTTAAAAGGCTTACAGATTTTTTTGTGAAAGGTTTCGGAGAAAAGAGCTTTTCGGTGGTAAGAGAACACTTTAAAGGGAACTGGCTGAGGGCTTCCAAGGATAGTCTTAAAAAGCTCGGCAGAAATACCGCTTTAGCACTGTATAACTTCCTCAAGGCTGTAGCACCTCTCTACAAAGAACCTGAGAAATACCACGAAAGATTAAAAGACTTTATAGAAAAGATAGATTACTATGAACTCCTAAAGGAAAAATTTAAAAAGGATTGGGAAGAGAGAGTAGAAAATGTGGAAGAGTTTTTAAAATCGCTCAAGGATTTCCACATGAAGGGGTATACCTTGGAGGATTTACTTTCCGAGATTTCACTCACAGGGTCAGAGGAAGAAGAGGAAAACTCGGTAAGGATTATGACAATGCATTCCGCAAAAGGTTTGGAGTTTCCCGTGGTTTTCCTACCGAGATTAGAAGAAGGTATACTTCCACACCACAAGTCCGTAGAAAATCTAAGGGAACTGGAAGAGGAAAGAAGGTTATTTTACGTTGCAATTACCCGTGCAAAGGATTTACTTTTCCTGAGTTATACCAAATCCGAAAGCAGAAAACCGAGCAGGTTCCTTTCCGATATACCCAAGAATCTCCTTGACCTTTCCGCTTTCAGGAAAAAGAAGGTTAAATATGAAGAGGATTTAACTCCTAACAGAACTATCAAAAAAGGTGATAAAGTTATCCACAGGGTTTTCGGCAAAGGTATAGTTATCAAAGTAGAGGGAGAAAGGGCAAAGGTGAGATTCGAAAACGGAGAAGAAAAGGTAATTCACACTTCCTTTTTGGAAGTTATCAGAACTCCTTCAGTAGCTTCTGGACGTGTTTGAGCATATTTGTCTTAACGTATGTAGCCTTCCTTAGCTGTCTTTTCCTTTTAGAAGATTTTTTAGTATTGTAGTGAGCTCCTCCGGACTTCCATCTCTTTATTTTCCCTTTCGCAGTAATTTTAAACCTCTTTGCCGCCGAACGGTTAGTTTTCATCTTTACCTTAGCCATACTGACCTCCTTAGGAATATCTGATTATAGAA
>QNXQ01000013.1 GCA_003978875.1 Aquifex sp.
GAAATGCTCAATGTAAAACTTGTTGAAGAGGGTTTGGCTTTTGTTTTTATAATTCCACCTCAGGTAAAGTACTTAAAGGAACTGGGAGAAGCCCAAGAAGAAGCATACGAAGATAGAAAGGGTTTTTGGGAGTTTTTCAAGAAAGGTAAATAATGAGATTTCCGTATTTATCAACCTCTGCGTATGTTCCGGGAGGGATAATAGTAGTAGAAGAATACTCCACTACTATTGCAGGGAAATCTATTACGTTACCCCAGCAGAGTTTTGCTCTATCTATTACTTTGAAAGATTGAAGCTCACCGTTTAAAACCACATCACTTTCGCCGAGAATAGCATCAGCAGGGAGTTTTTTCCTTTTTTCTTCAAAGGATTTTAAAGGAGGTTTATCTTTGAGCGCTATTGCCTTCACTCTTAAGTTTACTACCTCTATTTCTCTACCTTTATGGGCATAGCCGTATAGTCTTTCATGTTCTCTTTCAAAGGTTTCCTTAAAATTCTCAGTAAATGGAACTATTATTTCATAGGATTGACCTTTATACCTTATATCCGCGTATCTTTCCAGAAGAACCTTATCAGGAGAAAATCCCTCTTCTTCCATCTCCTTCAGGAGTTTTTCTTTTATGACTTTAAATATTCCCTCCAAGGTTTCAAGATGTGCTTCTTCTTCTTTTAACATAACGGTAGTTGAGAAGTCCTTTACTACATCTGCCAATAGCATTCCAACAGCGGATAACAAACCGGGATTTTGAGGAATAATTACAGTAGGAATTTTGAGCTCTTTGGCGAGAAATACAGCATGCAGTCCTCCAGCACCTCCGAAGGAAAGCAACGCAAACTCTTCAGGATTATGCCCTCTTTCTACGGAAATTTTTCTTATAGCCCTTTCCATATTTGAGTTTGCAATTTTAATTATGCCTTCGGCCAATTCTGTAGGAGAAAGCCCCAGCTGAGAGGACATTTCCTTAAAAGGAGTTTCAAGAAGCTCAGGGTATAACTTCATCTTACCTCCGAGGAAATACTGAGGTATTAGCCTTCCGAGATAGAGATTTGCATCCGTAACGGTTATATTTTTTCCACCTCTTCCGTAGCAAATTGGTCCCGGTTCAGCTCCTGCGCTCTCCGGACCTACCCTCAGGGCTCCCCCTTCATCTATTTTTGCAATAGAACCTCCACCCGCTCCTACAGTGTGTATATCTATCATGGGAACTTTTACGGGAAGTCCTGAAATACTCGACTCCGTAGTAATCTTGGGCTTGCCGCTGATTAGGGAAACGTCCGTTGAAGTCCCTCCCATGTCAAAAGTAATAAGATTCTCAAAACCGGCAAGTTTTCCAACAGCAAGAGCTCCTATCACACCTCCGGCCGGTCCCGAAAGAATTGTTCTTACAGCTTCACGGGAAGCGGTTTCTACGGAAATTATACCTCCGTTAGACTGCATAACCCTTAGAGTATCTCCTTCTTTTATATTCTCTTTTAAATGGAAGAGGTATTTACTCATTTTCGGAGAAACATATGCGTTTATTACAGTGGTGGACATTCGCTCATACTCTCTAAACTCGGGTAGAATTTCCGAAGAAAGGGATACAAATACATTTAACTTTTTCTTCAAAATTTCTCCCACTACTTTTTCATGTTCAGGATTTATATAAGAGTGGAGAAAACATACCGCTACAGATTCAATACCGGTATCTTTGAGAATTGAAATCAGTTTTTCTACTTCCTCGGTATTCAAATTCTTAATAACTTCTCCTTTTGCATTTATTCTGCAATTTAATCCAAAACGAAGCTGTCTGGGAACCAAAGGTTTTGGTTTTTTATAATGAAGGTCGTAAAGATTTTCCCTATTCTGCCTTCCTATTTCCAATATATCTTCAAAACCTTTATTTGTTATCAGCGCGGTTTTTGCCCCTTTTCTTTCCAAAAGAGCGTTGGTAGCAACAGTGGAACCGTGAACTATATCGAGTTTCCTTCCTTCCCTTATAGTATCTAAACCTTTTAGAACGGCTCTTGCGGGATTGTCAGGAGTAGAAGGAATCTTTAATACCTTCCATTCTCGGCCGTCCCAATAAACGAAGTCGGTAAACGTTCCACCGGTGTCAACGCCTACGTATATCTTTTCCATATCAATAAAAGTTTAATATTTAAATAGTAGGAAAAGTTTTGGTGTTATTTTTATCAATGAAAAACCATTCACCGAAACTATAATTAGATTTTAGACATGTGTTTGGCAATTCCTTCCAAAATAGTGGAGATTTATGAAGACGGTACAGCATTAGTAGATACTTTAGGAGTTAAAAGGAAAATCTCCCTTGAGCTCATGCCTGAACCCGTAAACGTAGGAGATTACGTCCTGATACACGTAGGATTTGCCATACAGAAACTCGATGAAGAAGAAGCGTTAAAGAGCCTTGAACTTTTTGAAGAAATAATAGAAGAAATGGAGAAGGAAGGAGAGTTCTATGAGGAGCACTGAGTCTTTTGTTTTTGAAGCTTTTAAGGAAAAAAATAGAGTAAGGAAGATTACGGATAAAATTAAGAGACTCGCCGAAAAAATAGGTAAAACGGTAAACATTATGGAGTTTTGCGGAGGACATACCCACGCCATAATGAAATACGGTATAGACCAGCTACTCGAAGGCATTGTGAGATTCATTCACGGACCGGGTTGTCCCGTATGTGTTATGCCTATGCAGAGAATAGACCTTGCCATAGAACTCGCAAAAAGGGATGATGTAATTCTCTGTTCATACGGAGACCTTTTGAGAGTGCCGGGTTCTAGGAGAAAAAGTTTACTCGACATTCGTGCAGAAGGTGCGGATGTAAGAATGGTTTATTCCTGTCTGGATACGCTTAAAATAGCAAAGGAAAATCCGGACAGGAAAGTTGTATTTTTCGCCATAGGTTTCGAAACTACAACTCCCCAGACCGCGGTTCTGATAAAAAAAGCAAGAGAACTGGGTTTGAAAAATCTTTTCGTAGTTTCAAATCACGTCATTACTCCGGCTGCAATTCAACACATACTCAACGCTCCTGAAATAAGGGACATAGGAAAAGTTGAAATAGACGCTTTTATAGGTCCCGGCCACGTCAGTGTAATCATCGGCACAAAACCTTATCACTACTTTGCCAAGGAATTTCAAAAACCTGTGGTTATTTCCGGATTTGAACCCTTGGACGTCCTTAAAGCGGTATATTTAATTCTTAAACAGATAAAAGAAAACAGGGCTGAGGTAGAAAACGAATACACCAGATTCGTAACCTATAACGGTAACGAAAAAGCTCAAAGACTGGTGGCAGATGTTTTCGAACTTAGAAAAACCTTTGAATGGAGAGGTTTAGGTATAATCCCCTATTCTTCCTTAAAGATAAAAAAGGATTACGAAGAATACGATGCGGAAAAGGTTTTTGATGTAAAACTCCCTCAGCCCAAAGAACATCCGGCATGTATATGCGGAAAGGTTATAAGAGGTGTAGCAAAACCCGTTGACTGTAAGCTTTTCGGAACTGTATGTACACCTTCAAATCCTTTGGGTTCCTGTATGGTTTCCTCCGAAGGTGCCTGCGCAGCTTACTATAAATACAGGAGAGGGCTCGTCTCAGTATAATTTCTCGTTTTTAAGAGCAAAGACAAGCACGTTTACTCATCTTCCTTTATAACCTTATACACCGCGGAAAAGTCCAAATCTCCCAAACCCATTTTTTTGGCCAGTCCGTAAGTTTCCTTTATGGCTGCGGTTGTAAAGGAAAAGAGACCCAAATTCTTTATTAAATCCTGAGCGTAGTGCAAATCTTTATATATAAGATTTACGGAAAAATGGGTAGAAAAGTCTTCTTCAAGTAATTTTTTCTTTTTAACATCGAGTATGTAAGATTTTCCTGCCCCGTCATTCAGAATATTTATAATGGTTTCCTTGTCAAAACCCGCTTTTTCAGCGATGGCTACGGCTTCAGCGAGAATATCCATTAT
>QNXQ01000177.1 GCA_003978875.1 Aquifex sp.
TCAAAGGACCTAAACAGAAAAGGTAAAACAGCTTAAACTTGCTCCTGTAGGAAACCCTGCAATGCCGATGATATTCCCCGATTCCGTAAAGCAGACGCCTGCTCTTGGACAAATTGCAAGCGTTATGGAAAGTATTTTCCCGGGTCCTCCTCAAGTAATGGGAGTAATTCCCGGGATGACCGACTTTATGACCTCTATGATGAAAAAGAGATTGAAGGAAAAGGGAGTTGCAAGTATAGAGGAACTCCTGGAGCTCTGTAAAGAAGCCGATGTGAAACTTATCCCCTGTCAAATGACGATGGATCTTTTCGGATACAAAAAAGAAGACCTTATTGACGGTCTGGAACCACCTGCAGGAGCTACGGAATTCTTTAACTACGTCCTCGCGGCAGATAAGCCGATGATAATCTTTGTTTAATAAATCTGGAGGTGAGGTATGGCCGGTCAGGAGTTTGAAAAGCTCCTATTTTACATCGTAACAGTTCCCTTTTTTGTGAGAGCAGAACCAACAACTGGAGAACTAATTAATCCACAAGCCGGAGCACCTTTCTTCTTGGCAACTGCTGCTACAACTATGGATTACGAGGTCGAAATGGTAATCACATCAGAAGCGGGATACCTCCTTATGAGGGATAACGCAAAGAAGGTTAAAGTGAGACCTGGAGTTGAACAGACAGTTTACGATTTTATCAAAATGGCTAAGGAAGCGGGAGTAAAAATTTATCTCTGTACTCCATCCTTAGACCTTACGGACATCTATAAGGAAGAAGATGTAAACAAAGAACTCTGCGACGGTATTTTAGGTGGAGCCGCTTTCTTAGAAAAGCTTATGAGCGGTGAGTATGCTGTTATCACTCTCTAATTCTCTCCTTCCTTTTCTTCGCTTTATAAGGATATTTTTATATCTCCATAAAAAAATTTTTTGGCTTTTTAATCATCTTTCCTTTAATTTAAGAAAAGGGAAGAAACCTGTAGGAGGGTTTTAAAATGGCTGAACAAACTCAAGTTCGTAAATATGGATATAATATTCCAATCTCAGAAAAAACTCTTCAGGTTCCCTGGGAGGAAAAGGTAAGAGTAATAGAAGAAGTCAAATCCGATTTCAGATTCAAAGAATACCTCTTCGGATGTCTCAACTGCGGAGTGTGTACAGCTTCTTGTCCATCCAATAGATTCTTCGACTACTCTCCGAGAGAAATCGTTCAAAGGTTTCTCGAAAATGACATAGATGTTCTCTACGATATGATGCACGAATACATATGGGCATGTTCTCAATGCTTTACCTGTTGGATAAGATGTCCTTTCGTAAATAACCCCGGTGGACTCGTAATCATAATGAGAGAAGTTGCGGTAAGAAACGCTTTTGAAGCAACAAAGGATCTCCTCAAACCTTACGGAAGAGTTCTTCTCAAAGTAATGACCACAGGTAATCAGCTTTCCGCAGACATGCTCCAACCAGACTTCTTCCCAGACTGGGGTCCAAAAATGCTGGACAATATGGAAAACCTGAGAGCTAAAAGAATGGCTATTCCTTTCGATGTAGGAAAATCTGTAAAAACAGCTTGGGAAGTTTCTCTCCAAACAGCTATAGAAATGTATCAAATCTGGAGGGAGACGGGTATCTTTGAAATGCTCGAGAGATTAGACCCTAACCTTTACAACGTTATTATGGACATAGTTGAAGAAAACGAAGAAAGATGGGAAGAGCTTATGGAGGAAATGGAAGAAGCTGAAGCTTAAGCTAGTGAGGGGGGTTGGTGCCCCGCCTAATTAAAAATTTTTAAAGGAGGTGTTGTTATGGCTCACAAATCTAAGAGCCCCTATCTTAAATACCCTGAAAAAGAACCTTTTCCTATATTAAATAAGCATTCTCACTATGACCACCTTTTTGAAGAAATGTACGAATTAGAAGAGAAGGGGGAAATACTCGTATTCAGGATTACAGAAGAGTACAGACCAAAATACGTTTACACGAGAACAGGAAGAATAAAAGTAATACCCACCAACAAACTTTGGCACCATAAATCCTGTGGACAATGCGGTAATATTCCCGGATATCCTGCATCTATATTCTGGTTCATGAACAAGTTCGGACTCGATTACCTTAACGAGCCTCACCAAACCTCTTGTACGGCTTGGAACTATCACGGTTCCGGAACATCTAACCCCGTAGCACTTGCTGCAGTATGGCTCAGAAATATGCACCAAGCGTGGAAAACAGGATACTATCCTCTAATACACTGTGGAACATCCTTCGGTTCTTACAAAGAAACAAGAGAGCAGCTTATCTTCAATAAAGAACTCAGAGAAGCTGTAAAACCCATTTTGAAAAAACTTGGAAGACTTACAGAAGACGGAAGAATAGTAATTCCTCAGGAAATCGTTCACTACTCTGAATGGGTTCATGCAATGAGAGACGAAATAGCAGAGCTTTATGAGAAGGAAGGAAAAGCAAAAGGAATAGACGTTTCCAACGTAAGAGTTGCTATCCACAACGCTTGCCACACCTGGAAGATGATAGCTGACGACTATCCTTATGACCCAGAAGTTTACAACGGACAAAGACCTGCAGCTTCCACCGCAGTAATAAAGAAACTTGGAGCACAAGTTGTTGATTACTCTACCTGGTACGACTGCTGTGGATTCGGATTTAGACACATACTTACCGAAAGAGAATTTACAAGGTCTTTTGCAATTCAAAGAAAACTCAAAGTTATTGCAGAAGAAATTAAAGCAGATGTAATTATAACCCACGATACCGGTTGTACGACAACCTTCGAAAAGAACCAGTGGATTGGAAAAGCTCACGGAATGTACTATCCAATAGCTGTTATGTCTGACGTTATGTTCTCCGCACTAGCTTGTGGAGCACATCCATTCAAGGTAGTTCAGCTCTACTGGAACTGTTCTAACTATGAACCCCTACTTGAAAAGATGGGAATTACCAATTGGAGAGAATTAAGGAAAGAATGGGAAGATACAGTTAAGTACATAGCAGAACTTGAAAAACAAGGTAAGTACGATGAACTTATGGAATTCTTCAAAGAATATGACCTCTATGAACCTTACAGCAAAACTTCTGACGGATTTAAATATAGAAAATCCGCAACTTCCGACCTACCCTTGTTCAAATCTTAAACGGGCATATACCGGGGGCCTTGGCCCCCTACTCATAAATACTTTTTGAAGGAGGGTAATAATGGCAAAGTCTGTGCTGGTAATAGGTGGAGGTCCTGCGGGGCTGGCAGCAGCAAGAACTCTAGGAAAATTAGGTATACCTACCATCTTGGTTGAAAAAGAAGGAAAACTCGGTGGTAGACCTATCCTTGAGGATTACCACACGTTAATTCCGAGAAAAATGAAACCGCAACAGGTTCTTGGACCTTTCATTGAAGAAGTCCAAAACAACCCCAATATTGACGTGAAGTTAAACACCGAAATCGAAGCTTGTGAAGGAGAAGCTCCCAACTTTAAAGTGAAACTTTCAAACGGAGAAACCGTAGAAGTAGGTGCCATTGTAGTAGCTACCGGATTCAGACACTTTGACCCGAAAAGAAAGGGAGAGTTGGGATACGGAATTTACCCAGACGTAATTACAAATCTGGAACTGGAACAAATGTTTTCCAGAGAAGGAAAACTTTACAGACCTTCCAACGGTGAACTTCCCAAGAGGGTAGCATTCGTATTCTGTGTAGGATCCAGAGATAGGCAGCTCGGTGTTACCAATGTTCACTGTTGTAGATACGGATGTGCACTTTCCGGATTGCAAGGTTCGGAAATCAAAGAAAAGTATCCCGAAGTTGAAGTTTTCTGTTATTACATGGACGTAAGAACTTATGGAACATGGGAGTATCCCTTCTACTGGGCTCCACAAGAAAAATACGGTGTAAGGTACGTAAGGGGAAGAATAGCGGAAATCACTTACTCTCCTAAGGATGGAAGGTTAAGGGTAAAGCATGAAG
>QNXQ01000076.1 GCA_003978875.1 Aquifex sp.
TTTTGATGCAAAATCTTAGCAAGACATTGATGGAGATGGTTCCTTCGATATGTAAACAACAACACGCGTATGCAGAGTAGCCAGCCACTCACACAACAAATATACTGCATGCTTTATTAGGGAGGCTTTTTCTACCGAGAAATGGACAGTACCAAAATTAACCCTATAGCAGAGTGTCTCTCTGACTATAGGAGTGGTGATATTGAAGAAGACCTGCTAAGGATACTACAGCCTCTTAAAGATCCAGTCTTGTGGGATACGTTACCTGGAGCCCGCCCACACTCTGCACTGCTGACGATTCCTGAGTTCGCCCAACTCTTCAAGTTGGAATGCTTTCAGGGTTCTTTTATAGAATTTCTACAAATTAAGATTACAGATGATGTAAGGGAACACATTTTCCAGGAAACAAAGCAGCAGTCGCAATGTCCAGTCTGGAAACAGCAAAGGCTTGTTGCATTGACGGCAAGCATACTTCATAGAGCTGCAAGATATACACGAAATGACCCAGAAAATTATGTAGCTCAGGAAATATTGGGTAAGGCAAAATTTCATGGGAATAGTGCCACTGACTATGGCCTACAAAATGAGGTAATCGCAAAAAAAACTATATGAGAATTTCATGAAAAAAACCCATCAGCGATTCAAAGTTATGAGCTCTGGTTTGATGATCAATAGGGGTAACCCACTGCTGCGGGCAAGTCCAGATGCTCTAGTTGCATGCCGTTGCTGTGGCAAAGGCCTACTAGAAATCAAATGCCCATATAAGGAAAACCTAAAAACAACGACGGGTGAAGAATTTGCTCGGGAAGGAAAATATCATCTGAAAATAGGAGAAAATAGCACAGTACATTTGAAGCACACCTCACAATGGTATACACAGATACAGGCTCAGCTTGCTGTCACTCAGTATTCCTGGTGTGATTTTGTAGTATTCACCCAAAAGGAGCCACATATCACCATTGAAAGAATAAAATATAATAAGATACATTTCGAAAAAGAATATGCGAGAGCACTGAACTTTTATGACAAGTTTGTCCTGCCGAAGCTCATGGAAATGTAATATATATGCATATCAACAAACATTCACTTTTTCCCAATCATGTGCGAACATTTCTCATTTTTGTGTGTCATCTCGTATTCATCATAGTTACAATAAGCCACAATGACATCACACACCCCTGCCATTCTCCCACTTCTACAGTGAAGTTTCCACTGAGCTCTCCTTACACCCTCACACATGCACTTACCTGTCTATAAAATGTCATAATAATTTCAAACTTCTATATACATATACATATTAATTGTATTCTTTTACAGTAATTTACTTCTTTACTGTTTAGTTTCTTCAACATATTCTATTTCAGTGTAATTAATGTTATTCCTGTTGAATCTTAGTTTACTGTTACTGATCTTTTCCTCTGGTGCACCTTTACCTCAACAGTGAACAGACGTTTAGGTCATAAGTACTATGGAGATCCCACCTGTAGCCTCCTTAATAAAAATAATGAAGTACTTCAGGTGTATTTTTGCTGTTATTTACTAAATATTCTGGTTTAGTTCCAGTTAGTATATAAATAAACAACAAAATACTGTACAGGCAAGAAACTAAAAACTAGTAAAGTAATTAAAAATTCTATCTCTCAGATCCTGTAAAACAGGAATTGGAGTTACTGAATAAATAAAACATACCTTTAAATGTCTTACTTGTATATTACTTGAACCTAGACAATTTGTCATTTACAGATACAGCTGTTGTAGTGACGATTTATATACATACATATACATATTATAACCTAAATTAATCACGATACATAACACCATATGCCATTTTATCCCTTGCAATAAATTTCAAAGGTACAGAAGATAGTCTGAGGAGAAAAAGAACTCCCAGAACATCGATAGATTACTGCCATGCCTGCTTTCAAATAAATTTTGGTTGGTAAGGTTGAAATTCATAATAGCAATACAGGGAGTCCTGCCAACCCTGCATCAGAGAAAACTATAAGTTTGAGCAGTTGTTCAAAGTGCTGACTCTCATGCATGTAATACTCAAGGGAAGAGGAGAGCATACACGAAAATGTTGCAGGGTAATGTGGCTGAGGAAGTGGGAGTGAGGGGGAGGATTGAATACAAGTCTTGGAATAGGAAAGTAAAGGAGTTGGTGAAAGAGAGTAAAAAGAGAGTGGATGAAGAGTTTGGGAGAAGCCGAGTACAAAATTCCGTGAGAATAAGAAGCTGTTTTGGAAAGAAGTTAAGAGAGAGAGAGGAGGTGTAGGGGGTGGGAGTGTGAGAATGAAGAGAATGAAATGTGGGGTGGTGAAATGGGTGAAAAGAAATACTGAGGTGGTTTGGTCATATTGAGAGGATGAAGTGATGAGTTTGTGAAAAAAGTGTATGTGAGTGAAATTGAGGGTCCTAGTAGGAGAGGAAGGCCACTTGGAAGATGGAAGGATAAGGTAAAGGAGTACATGTGTGAAAGAGGTGCTGGCAGAAGGGGAAGACTTGAACAAGCAAGGAGGGAGTGCTTGGATAGGGAGAGGTGGAGGCTTTTCTGTCTTGGCCACCCCCTAGTATTTTAAGAGTGGGGGCTGCAAATTACAGAGCAATGCAACAACCACTAAGATTTGGTACAAGAGAGGCCACAAATGAAAGTTCACTTTATTTGTGAGGATCTTGAAATTCTTCATCCTTTCAATTGCACGTTCTACATGAATTCTAAGTGCAGCTATTTCTCTTGTTTTTAATATCTCGCTTTGATTTAAGGCTCTTCCTTTACCATCCTCTCTCTTCCTTGTGAAGGGAGGCATGTGCAATTTCGCACCGCGCTGCACCAAAAGGTCACCAATGTTAAATCCTCTGTCAACCATCACAGCATCTCCTGGTTCAATTTTATGCAAAATTTCCTTTTCTGCAATATGTCTATCTGATGTGTTACCTCCATATGGCTGTGAGATGAATGTTATCAGTCCCCTAGGTGTTATACCAATCATTACTTTAACAGTATTTTGATGCTTGTATTGTGAATATGTACTAGCTTGAGCAGAACAGTTCTGAGGTTTAACATGGAAAAACTCTGTGCAGTCTAGGATGACTCTGGTATCTGCATATTTGGCAGGATAGTTTTTTGGCAAAGTGCTCCTAACTTGTTGCGCTGAAGGCCAAATTAGCCAATTCTTCATTATCTGATAAAGTACATTTATCCAAGTGTTGACAATACAAGTGACTGTGCTAACTGAAACTCCAAACATGTCAGACAAGAAGCAAACTGTGATTCCTTGGCGTATATATACAAGAGTTAGCAGATATTCATCAAAGTGATCTATTAATTTCCTGCGGCCCCCTGGACCTGCATCGAGCTTACTTTTATTTCTAGATTTTGGTCCTTTCCAATAGTCTATTCTTGTTGCTCTTTTCTTCACAGTCTCAAATATGGCTATCAATGTATATTTGCAAGGCACCCCAGTATAGAACCGTACGCTCTCGTCATTAGCGAGAATCATTTCTCTGGTCTGGACTCGCCGCTGTCTCTTGTCTGCAGCACGTACCTCCTGAAAAGATGTAGACTTTATATTATTTTATTTATTATTATTAATATTATTTAATAAATAGGCTTCTTAAGGCAAGAGTTGCAAGAGTAATGTAGTTGCCAAAGTAAAAGTAGGGCACAGAAAAAATTATAGGATATTATGTACCTATGTGTATGCGCCGGTGTGGATATGTCAGAGTTTACGTGCATACCTACAGCTACAAACCTATTTTATGAAAATACTGGAAAATAAGAAAAAAACTACCAATACAAAAAAATTTTGCACAAAAGCAGGAAGGGATGAATACCTGCAAGTGAGACACGTATAGGTAAAAGTAGTCTAAGAAAATTTGGTGTGCATGTCATGCTTTTCAACTGTCACCTCATTTGTTTGTGAGA
>QNXQ01000036.1 GCA_003978875.1 Aquifex sp.
AGTATTTAATCGGTATATTCGAGAAAGGGACAAGAATGAAACCTGTATTTCGTGTGGTAGAGTCCCTAAGAAGCGGAACGCCGGGCATTATCGCAGCGTAGGGGCCTGTCCTGAACTACGGTTTGAACCTCTCAACGTGAATTTGCAGTGCGAACACTGTAATACATTCAAGTCTGGAAACGCCATTGAGTATCGAATCAACCTTGTTAAAAAAATAGGGTTAGAGCGTGTTGAGTGGCTGGAGGGGCCACATGAGCCTGCCAAATGGTCTATTGATGAGATCAAGGCCATAAAGAAGGAATATGCTGATAAAACGGGTGTTAAAGTTTACATTAGAATACCATCGCTAAACATAGCTTATGAATATGATCCAATAGAGGAAAAGATCAAAAGAAAAAAACTAGAGTTGTTAAAGCTATTGCTGAAAGAAAAGAAGTTAAAGCTAGAGATTAGGAAGCCCACGCGGGCAGATGACAAAATTACTCTATTCTGATGAGCTGGATAACTTCTTTTATACATTCAGTAACAAACACCATAAGGAATGTTGGTGAAGAGATAAAGAAGAAAGTTGAAAATGCAACGTCAGAAGTTAAGGAGTTTGTTATAGAGCATGTAATAGAACCTGTAGAGGAACATGTAACGCACATAATACATCCATCTCCTAGCGAAACAAGATCAAGTTCGTCAATACCTGCTCCTATGTCAAGACCCCACCCACCCATGAGCGTCGAAGTTCCTATGAGTATAGCACCAAATACTCCCTCTCATTCAGAACCTAACTCTACCCCCAGAAGCACCACCAATAGATCTACTAGCACTAGCAGAAGTTCTTCAGAAACAAGCGTAACTGTTTCTACTTCCTATAGCATTAATAACAGCTCCACCTCAAGTTCATCCAGCACGCAAAGAAATTCTTACAGCAATCATGCTATTACGGTTTCTAGTAGTAACAATGGGGAGGGAAACAATACAGGATTAGATGTGGTAACATTATACGAAAAAGCGGAACAAGAAGCCGAACAAGAAACGGGATGGAAAAGATATATACCGTTTTTTGGCGAAGCTATTTATATAAGGAACTTAGCAAAAGAGTTAGAGGAAACATACGAGAGCATTGATAACCCGACGCTTAAAGAAGAGTTTAGGGAATTTGCAACAAAGCAATTCGAGAAAGAGAAAAGAGAAGCACTAAAACAGGTTGTAGAGGAAGCAGGGCTGTCTATCGCTTCCACAGTATTGGGTGGAGCTTTGGGTTCTGCTCTAGGAGAAGTTGCAGGAATGTTTGCACAAGGAACTAAATTGTCGAGAGCTTTAGCAATTGCTGGGGATTACATAGGTAATGTTGTTGTAGACATCGGATTGGGAGTACCTCCAAAGCAAGCATTAGCATTTAATGCAATTTTCTCTTTAGTAAATGCTCCTAAAGTTCCAAAAGTTACTGTAAAAGAAACATCGGTCCCAGAAGAATTGGTTTCAATAGCTAGGAGTCCTGCTAAGAACAAAAACATTCTTGAGGATGTTACAGTTATAACCAAAGAGGGTAAGAAAGTGAAAACCGTAGAGAGAAGAACAATTGTTAGAGAAGGAAAGAGAAAAGAGATGTATTCGGCAGAGGAAGTAGTAGTAGGCAATAAAAAAATCGCATATTACGATGTGCCTAGCGAACCTTATACCGTAAAGGAAACTGTAGAGGTTACTAGCGGGGAAGCTATGAGAGTTCTTGCAAAAAACACAGAAGTATCAAACAACATTGCACCTTCCACAACCTATGTGGAACATGTAGTTAAGCAAAACCCCAAGCTTAGCATTCCTCAAAGCGAGATCGAAAAAGAGTTAGAGCTTTTTAGGTGGGAAGGTATGTATATTACGCAAAAGAAAGAGCTGTATTACAGAGCAGGATCAGATATACGAAAGATAGAAGAGACAGAGCACACATTTAGAGCAAATGTTAGAAGGAAAGGTAACAAAACAAGCTTTAGAATTAAGATTGATGAAGATACAGAGCTGAGGGGAGTAACTAAAAGGAAGAAGATAGGTGATACAGAAATAGAAGTAACATATGCGAAAGACCCCGAAACAGAAGTTTTGCCGATACAAAGAGAGAAAGTAGAACCAGAGGCAGATCTACCATCACCAACAAAACCATTTGTAAAAAAGAGGGATGAATTAATATTTTATCCGAAGGTTCACATCCCCAATCCTGCGGGGGAAGCAACAACTAAGTTCTCAACAATTAAACTTCCGGATCTCGATAGAATAGCGCAAGATACTGCAAAAGCTTTTGAACATGCACACGAAAAAATAAGAGAGATTATAGCAGGGAGCGAAACTAGGAAGGCAATTAGAAATAAAAACGAGCTGGATACTTCTTTTTCAAGCAAGGTTAAAACACCTACAAGAAGGAACAGCGATTCAAAAGAGCAATTGCTAACAGTCCCCGAGCTAAAGGTAGATCAGCAAATTGCAAAAACAATATCCCTAGCAGATTTGGGTAGCAAAAAGAAGAAAAAACCGTTAACTTTCAATGGTGCTATGAGATCTAGAAATGCAAAAAAGAAAGGAGCAATGAAAAAGAAAGCGAAAACATTTTGGGAGGAAGTAAACATTTATTAAGGTGAAAAAGATATAAAGAGTTATGGCGGTAATATCCACTGTAGGTAAAGCATTCTTCATTTTCTTTTCTTTTATGTTAGTTGGAATAATCATGGCACTTTATGTTAATCCGTTATTCAAATACGGGATATACATCTTGGTGAACGAGACAACATACGAGATGTGGGGTGGGGTATATCCGCAATCGCTATCTTACATCAACAGCTATCTCACATTTTATTTTAGGCTCTTAGATGCTTTTCCATACTTTTTGATACTTTTCGGTAGCTTTTTAGCCGGTTGGTATCTCTATAAAAATTGGGTTATCTTACGATACACGAGCTGAGCTAGTTTGTCCTGAAATGTCATGACAGTGCCCTGACGCTATATATTATTCCGCGGCATTTATTATGTAATATACTATTATATACTATTATATATAGTGTCATAGCTATGACATTGCTATTATATATACATAGCATAGTATTGTGAAGTGCAACATCTATATTGCAATATAATACATAATGCACATGTGCGCATACTTTTGACACAACTTTCATATGCGTGTAAGCTAGATTAATCTATGTCAAAGTTGATGTTAAAATTGTGATAACGAAAGAGAGTATAATCTTTTTTATCATTAATAGCATATTATTATTTATTATAGACCCCGTACATGACACCCGCGGAACGGTGGGCGGGTGGATTCAGGGGTTTGAAGTTTATCGTTAATGTTAATCAATGAAAGTAAGGTTTATAAATGCAATGCGCGAATATCATGCATTAAGGTTTTTAAAGATTTTGGACATAATAATGTGTATGGAGGCGAAAATAGCTTTACTAAAAGAAGCATTAAAAAAAGAAGTGGAAAGATTAGTGGATATAGCAGAAATGGAAAGCATAAACATAGATGAACATTTGAGTGAACATTTGAAAGAGTTTAAAGTATATGTTGTAAGAGATTTAGTATTAGCATTAAAGGAGAAAGGATTAGAGGATGTTATTATAGAGTACAAAGTGCTAAGTAAGAGTGTTAGAATCTCAGTAAAGTTAGCATATGAATTATTGAGGGATGGATATGACTTAATAGAAGATATTGATGAAATAGCAGAAAAAATCTATATAATAGGACCATTGGGGGAATTTTATACAGTAGAAA
>QNXQ01000014.1 GCA_003978875.1 Aquifex sp.
GAGCTCGAGAGAGAGAGAGAGAGAGAGAGATACAAGCAATTCTAACAGTACAAGTTAGTGGAGGGCACCTGTTAAAATATCATCGTATATTTACTTACCTTTTCTTTTGAGTGCTCCAACTTCTGGTGCAGACACAACAGACTTCTTGATGGTTCGATCAGCACTCCAAACTCGGAACACTGGCATTCTGAGACACATATTATAGAATAAAGGACCTGGCTGTAAACAGATTGAAACCTACAATAATTTCACACAGTTCCTTTTGCAAATGCATCATAAATGGTAAGGAAATACTGAATTTTCAAATAAATAAGCTCGAGTAGACTCTTGTACATATTGAGAGGAACAGAGTTTGTCACCAATATTGCACATTGCAAAAAAGCTTTATGTTGTTGTTATATGCTTATGTTGCAGAATTTGCTAGTACCAATTAAAACCCATACCAAGAAAGGTTTGAAAAAAAAGTCAATTAAAAAATCCACAATCAGTATTCTCTCCACTAATTGAAGTTATAGCCATGTATTATAGTGTGTCCAGTCGAAGCTTACACCTGGAGCCAAGGTGAATTTTGTAGCAGTGGCTCTCATTGGTCTATAGAGGGGAAGGTGTTGCATTTGCTTTCATCCTTTGGTCTTCTACAGTAGTGACTCGCAACACCTTCCCCATCAAGCACTGATCAGAGCTGCTGTTGCGCAGTTCACCTTGACTTCAGCTGATTACTTGCTTACTTCTACTTGTTTTTCCTGGATCTATGCATACTCAACAAAGTGACTGTACCTGTAGGTGACATACATTTCATTTCTTACATGGTATACACTCAAGGGCCATTTATTTTCTATGTCAAGAAAACCCTCCACTACCTGATTTCCAGCATGTTTTACAACATAGGCATTATAATGACAATCAAATTCTAAAGTTGTAAGGTTCTTCATTATGAAGAACTTCATGTTGTCATATATGAGATTTTGACACACAAGGCCAAAGGCTGGGACACCTTCCACATCATTCAAATGTAGTACAACTCCAGGTTTGTAAGTGTGCCCATGGATGGAAACTTCTGGTGATGTGTAGCCTGTCAATGGGTATGCAATATTCAAATGATGCTTTGAAAATAGATTCAGGCACTGTTCTTTTACTTCTGGGAGATCTTTCTCAATGTCTACTATAGAGCCAACTTTCACTAAATCACCTGAATAAAGGAAATTCTCTGCATCATTTCCAAGCATGGAACTAGAGCTGAGCATTCTGTAACACATGTACTTCTGATGAAAATCTGCCATTGATTTTGGTATATTCTTAAAATTATGCCATTTTTTCTGTTTGAAAAATCCATGTTTTCCTTCAAAACGCAGGCACCACTGATGACGACCTGGACCAAACTGTTTAATTTGATTTGCCAAATGCAAACAGTAATGGAACTTAGGTGTGATAGATTCTGTGGGATAAATTTCTTGAAATTTGTAGTGATGACTGCTAACCAGCTGATCAAGCTGGCCCACAGTATCAAGATCTGCATATGGAGAAGTAGCCAGTATTGTTATTTGAGCAATTCTTACAAAGTTCTTCCACATTTCATCATCTTCCCTCACCTTCTCACCAATTAAGAATGGCATGATGTAACACAAAGTCAGTATTGAAGCAGAGGTCTGTTTTAGTTTCTTGTCTAGTATGTGCTTCCTTTCTATACGCTCAGGTTTGTTGAATTTATCTAGATAACTGTAAGGGAAGCCATCTATTTGATTATTCAGGTAATTAAGTGTGAAATATTTCTTCACATAGATAAAATCATGCAGCATTAATGCGACTTCATAGGGGACAATTCCTTCAGTTAAAATGTGCATTGGATCATGCACCAGGCACTGGTTCAAGGGAAAATTTTCAATCTTGCACAACACACTTCTTGCATTAATACCCCACATCTTACTCCAGTATTCCTTTGACTTTTTACTTATTGACTCAAGATCCTGAAGTCTTTCCATGTGCTTAGCAAGGGTTCGTTCTTCAAATCCAAGAATAAAACTTTGTTTTGCCTCAGTCTGCATTACTTCACAAGTTCTGCATGGCTTAACTGCAAAGCCTACCCCTTCCTTAAAGCCCCCTATCCACTGAGCTGCAAGAGTGTCACATGGGGCCATTACTAAGGTTCCATGCACAAGGTGTTCTGATGGACCTATCTTGAATTTAATTCCTGTGCACTGCAATTCATTAATAGTGGTAACAAAATCTTCCAGTAGCTTTTCAACTCCGAATTTCCTAAGGTCCTTGCTTCTTGCAATTGCAGCTAGCTGAATTGTTACTAACTTGGAGCGAAATTCTGGTGGAATGTTTGCTAGAGAAATATAAAACATTGCTAGTTTCCTTTTTTTCACATGACTCCCAAGAGGATTAACAACTTCCATGTCATCATGATTCAAAACTATTGCCAGTGCATTTGGGTTCTTTGCAAACAATGGATGTGTACGAATATATGTTCCATCACAGACATCCTTCATGAACCTGGAACCTGAGTAATGGGGAGTTAAAACTGCAGTTCGGACTTCACGGAGATTTAGCAGAGCCTGGAGAGTTTTTTGCAAAGGAATATAATACCCATAACTCTTCACCTCTGTCATGTGTCCTTTAATTTCTTTTAATTCTGTTCCAAGGAGTATTTCCTGAGGTTCTACAAAACCACAGTTACTGGAATAATATTTTTTTCTATTGTACTCAGTCTCAACATTTCTTAGTTTGATACCTTTGATAAAGGTGTTTACAAAGCTCAAGTCTTCCAATGATAATTTTGGTTGTAAATAAGATTTTATATTATTAACTACTTCTGCAACATGATGTGATATTAAACTTGAAGTATTCTGCATTATAGCATCACTGGACACCTGTGGGATTTTGTGCTGTGTCTCTAGTTTAAGTGCAAATTCTGCATTCTTGAATGCTGTTATAGTTTGCACATTGGAACTACTTGCATCACTCTCCACAAGGCCCTCTGAGCCCAACAAGTCATCTGAAGCAAAGTCTGCAGCTAACTGTTCATCACCATCCAAGTTCTTATTAATCTCCCTGTGATATCTACTTAAATGCATTTTAAAGGCATTCCAACTTTTCGTTGAATATGCACAAGGTCCATAGGAACATGAAACTAAAAAATCTGGGCTGTTTTTATGCATTCTGACTACATGAGATTTAAATCTCCTAAAGTTATCACTTTGAAAATGACACATTGTGCATACATGGTGAACATTACTGCTCATTTTTAATATATAAATATATTTGAAAGATATATATAAAAATTAGTAGTTCTTAATCCTTTTACACACTATTCACACTTAATTTTTACTAATAACTGCTAATAACGGTAATCTATCACGAAGTAGTGATGGACAAACATCTTACTGAAAATTTTATTTATATGAATGTGCTTTGGATTAAATCTTGGGTAATTATCCTGGCCACATGGTAGTGAACATATAAAGAATGAAATGTGTCCTAAACGAGCTGCCAAAGGAAGGTAAATTATGATGCTTCACTATACAAGCACTGTGTGAATAATATCATAGGTAATACTGTATACAACCATACCTGTTCTCCAAATCAGCCCTTCAGGAACAGTTAATATGCACCGCCAGGAGTTAATCAAAACAACACAACAGGACCTCGAGGCTGGCTGCTCGTCCTGCTCCCCTCAAACAAAGGCCTGAGGCAGTGAGGCAGGCCGCTGGCACACCGGCCACCTCT
>QNXQ01000204.1 GCA_003978875.1 Aquifex sp.
GTTATAAAGGTTCTTCTTTTGGATATTGCTTGTCTGTATTCTATTCTGATTCCTTTCATCTGATCTTTTCTATATTCAAAAGAAAAGGTTATATCTTTATCCCTACTTACCGCCCAAAAGAATGGTTGAATGTATACAAATGAACTGTAAGTTGTACTTCCTATTGTGGGAGTAAGAAATCCTGTTTTTCTCCCTCCAAGCGGTACTAAGTAGATGGGAAGGTAGAATATCGGGACTTTAAAGAACTTTAATCTATTGTGAAATATTAGCGCTCTTTCTTTTGTTATATTTGCCCTGAATATGCAAAGTGTAAGCTCTTTATCTTCGAGAGGACAGGTAGTTATTAGTGCGTCGTATACCTTAAACTTTTCTTTGTCCACCTGCTGGACTTTCTTTGCTTCAAAGTTGAATTCTTTGAACTTCCCTCTTGCGTTAAGGAAATAAGCTTTATTCTTTTTGATATTCACATAAGCAAAGCTACCTCTTATTTCGAAGTTGGTTTTAAAATTTCTTATGTAAACATCCTCATAGGCGTAGATTACCTCTTTATCCCTTAAAAGTTCTACCTTCTTAGCTTTTACGTAATAGTCTTTGTAATAAAGCTCTACGTTTCCCTTTGCGATTATTTTAGAACCTACAATCTCAAGTTCTTGGGAATAAACTTCCAGAGTTTTTGAAAAACCGAGGTAAAAAAAGAAAAGGAGGAGTAGTATCAGGAAGAGGAAAGCCACTGTTCAATCTCGGCTTTCAGTTCTTTTAAGCTATCGAACACATAATCAGGCTTGAAGTTTGCCTTTTTTAATTCTTCGGCGGGATATTTTCCGGTGGTCATAAAGATAGTTCCTATTCCTAACTCTTTTGCTCCCATAAGGTCTGTGTATATATCGTCGCTTATTAAAAATACTTTTTCTCTGGGAAGTCCTGTCAAAGCAAGTTCTATAAATTCCTTAGAGGGTTTTCCCAAGTTAGGTATTTCTTCCTCATAATTAGTAGCATGTTTAAGCATTTCTGCGTATGAACCTGCACCGGGGAAGTAAAGCCCATCGCTGTCTTTGACAATCTTACTCCTGTTTACAGGTATTATCTTAGCTTTACTTAAAAATAACGCCGAAGTTGCTTTCTTTATTTTCTCAAAATTAACACTTTTATCCTGACCTATAATTACAGCATCTACTTCGTGATTGTCCTTTACATCAAAACCTTGTACTTTTAGAAAATCTTTGAGCATATCCGTTCCTATGACGAAAACGGACTTTATTTCTCTTTCCCTTAAATACTGAGGAAGTACTGCGACAGGAGAGATAAACTCTTCCACCTCTATATTAAGTCCTTTTTCCCTAAGCCTGCTGACTATCAGCTCAGGAGAACGGGTAGAGTTGTTGGAGACTATCCTAAAGGGGATTTTTTTCTCTTTTAAAAAGCTTATGAATTCAGGTGCAAAATCGAATAGGTTCAACTCTTTATCTTTTGTTAGTACTCCGTCCATATCTATCAGCAGGGTAAACATGTTTATATATCTTACAGAAAAGCTCTTTTAAAACTTTATCTTCATTTTCTCGGTAAATTAACACTTACCTGCAATACATTAAAACCTTATGAAACGGAACTTTAAAGTTTACGGCATGACTTGCGTAAACTGCGCAAGGATTATAGAAATTTCGCTAAAAAAAACTAAAGGAGTAAAGAGAGTAAACGTTTCTTTTGAACTGGAAAAGGTTGAAGTAGAGTGGAATCCTTCAGAAATATCAGAAGAGGAAATAATAAGAAAAATCGAAGAGCTCGGCTATTTCGTAGAAAAAAGAAAGGATGACAACGAAAAGATTTTTCTATTCCTTAGTGGAATTTCTTCCGCTTTAATGCTGGCTACAATGTTTTTCAAAATTCCCTATAACTTAGAAATTCAATTGTTCCTATCCACCGTTGTTCAATTTACCGCAGGACTGAAGTTTTACAAGGGAGCCTACAGCTCTCTAAAAGAGGGTATGGGGAACATGGATACGCTTGTGGCTCTCGGAACTACCGGTGCGTATCTGTATAGCATTCTTGCATACCTGAACTTTATGAATGCTTTTCCCTTCTTTGAAACTAATGTTTTCCTAATTACTTTTGTTAGACTCGGAAAATTTATAGAAGAAAAGGCAAGGGAAAAAGCAACTGAGGGATTAAAAAATCTCTTCAGTATCTCCTTTAAAACTGTAAAAGTAGTTGAAGGAGATAAAGAAATAGAGAAAAACGTAAGAGAAGTATTTAAAGGTGAAAAAGTAGCATACAGGGGAGGTGACCAGATTTTACTCGACGGGAAAGTCGTGCAGGGGGAGGCTTTGGTAAACGAATCTGTCATTACGGGGGAATCCCTTCCAATATTGAAAAGAAAAGGAGACACTGTTTATTCGGGTTCTATTGTTGAAAAAGGTTATATAGTTGTAGAAGTAGAAAAGACTTTTGAAAGCTCTTTCATAAACAAAATTAAAAACTTAGTGGAAAGTACCTTAAGGGAAAAACCGAGAATTCAGCAGATTTCAGATAAAATTTCCCACTACTTTGTGGGGTTCGTGGTTATTTTTTCTATTTTGACGTTCCTATTATGGATTGTTAATACGGGAGACATTCAGAAGGCCGTCCAATTTTCCCTTGCTGTGCTTGTAGTTTCTTGTCCGTGTGCTTTCGGAATTGCCGTTCCTCTTGCCGTTTCCGTAGGGATTTTTAAAGCTCTCAAAAAGGGTGTGCTGGTAAAAAAATCTTCAATCTTCGAAGTTTTCCCAAAGATTAACACTGTAGTTTTTGATAAAACTGGAACATTAACGGAAGGAAAGTTTATAGTTGAAAAATTTGAAGTTAAAGATGAAAATCTTCTTGGAATTGTATACTCCATGGAAAGGTTTTCAAACCATCCTGTAGCGAAAGCTCTAAGGAACTTTTTAAAAGATAAAGTTAAAGGTGAAGTAGATGTTTCAGACTGTAGGGAAATTTTAGGAGTCGGTGTCGAGTGTGGAGATTATATCGTAGGCAAAGGAGAAATATGGGGAATTAAATCCGATAATGGATATCAGATTGTAGGTTTTGGAACCAAGAAGGAACTTCTTGCACTGTTTTATCTAAGGGACAAGGTAAGAGAAGAAGCGAAAGAAGTTATAGAAAACCTTAAAAGAAGAGGAATAGAGGGAATTCTCCTTACGGGGGACAAGAAAGAAAATGCAAAGGAACTTGCCAAGATGTTGGGAATAGATAAGGTTTTTGCTGAAGTAAAACCTGAGGAGAAGCTCAGTATTGTTGAAGATTTACAAAAGAAAAGAAAAAAAGTTTGTATGGTGGGGGACGGAGTAAACGATGCTCCTGCTCTTGCAAAAGCGGACATAGGTGTAGCGATACTTGAAGGTACAGATCTGGCAAAGATATCGGGAGATGTGATAATTCACAGACTCCTTTCACTGGTAGAAATAATAGAACTCTCGGAAAAAGTTTATAGAAAAATAAAGGAAAACCTTTTCTGGGCACTTGTTTACAATGCCCTGTTTATTCCCATTGCTGCAGGAGTTCTCTACAGCTATGGATTGTATCTAAAACCGGAATTTGCGGGTCTTTTGATGGCTCTTTCTTCCGTAAGCGTAGTCCTCAATACTTTACGCCTTCTAAAATCTTGAATATTGAGTACGCTAAACTAAATTTATTTTATATAATGACTGTAAAAGA
>QNXQ01000191.1 GCA_003978875.1 Aquifex sp.
AGCGTTTACTAAAGAAAGAAAGAGTAGATTTCTGAATAAGTTTACATTTGCTTTTGATATAGTAGACATAACAAAAAACTATGAAGAGGATGAAGATTGGGGAAAAAGGCTAAGAGCTGGTTTTGAATTAAATGTGTGGAACGGAAAGTGGAGTGATTTTATACTCAGGCTAGGCTCATATCAAGGATACCTTACGGCAGGTGCAGAGTTGCGATTTGCAGTTATAAGAGCTGTATTTACCACTTATGCTGAAGAAATGGGAGCCTATTCAGGACAGGATGATAACAGAAGGTACATGTTTTCTCTCTATATAACGTGGTAATGCATTCGCGTTAAGGCTCCCACACTTCTTTTATTTCGTACTCTACAATTTCGCCTGTAAAGCTCTCAAACCAGTATTTATCACCTTCCCTTTTCTTTAAATAATTGGGAAGTAGCGGGACTTTTCCCTTTCCGTTGGGAAGGTCTATTGCATAGGTCGGTATCCCAAAACCGCTGAGTTTACCCCTCAAGAATCGCATTATCTCAAGGCCCTTATCTAGGCTTGTTCTAAAATGGATAGCTCCTTTTATCGGATCACAGTGGAAAAGATACTGAGGTTTTACCTTAATCCTTAGAAGTTTTCTAAACAGTTCAAGCATGATTTCCGGATTATCGTTTACGCCTTTGAGTAAAACTGTTTGATTGTTTACGGGAATACCCCTCCTCAGAAGTCTATCAACAGCTTCTTCGGCATATTCTGTTATCTCATTAGGATGATTGAAATGCGTATTTATCCAAATAGGAGAATACTTTTCAAGAATATCCAGAAAATCATCGTCAAAGAATCTTTGAGGTGCAAGGACAGGAAGCCGCGTACCGAAGCGGATTATCTCAACATGTTTAATTTCTCTAATCCTTTTAAGAATATACTCAAGTTTTTCATTGGATAGAGAAAGAGGTTCTCCTCCCGAAATTAAAACGTCTTTGATTTCTCCATGTTCTTTTATATAGTTAATCATCCTATCTATTTCTTCCCTTGTCCTTGCTCTCTCTCCTTGAGAGAAAATCCTTTTTCTCATACAATGTCTACAGTAAACCGCACAGAAAGAGGTTACATTCAGTAAAACTCTATCCGGATACCTGTGGGTGAGCCCTGGGATTTCTCCCTCTTCGTTTAACGCATCGGGCTCTCCGAGAGATTGTATCTTTTCATCAACTTCTACTTCCCTTGGAATAGCCTGAAGTCTTATAGGATCCTTAGGATTTTCCGGATCTATCAAAGATAAGTAATAAGGTGTAATTGCAAAGGGATACAGTCCCTTTGTTTTTCTTATACCTTCCTCCTCTTCGGGAAGGAGCTTTATATATTTTTTTAACTCTTCAATACTTTTTATTCTGTTCTGAATTTGCCACGAGTAGCTTCTCCACAGTTCTTCCGGAACATCCTGAAAAAACCTACGCATATAGATTAATTATCTTTGTTCGTATCTCCTAAGTCTCTTAATACGCTCAAGATTTTTTCTTTCTTCCGGAGAAACCAAATTAACTGCAACACCTTCTCTTCCCATTCTTCCCGTCCTGCCTATCCTGTGAAGATAGATTTTCGGGTCTTCAGGAAGATGAAAGTTTATAACCGCTTCCACTTCCTTTATGTCTAAACCTCTGGAAGCAACATCGGTAGCAACGAGAACCTTTACTCTTCCCGTTCTGAATTTCTTTAAAATTTCTTCCCTTTTCCTCTGCGGAAGGTCTCCGTGAATGGCTTCTCCGCTAATCCTCTTCTTTCTTAGGTAATCATTTAAAAACCTAGCGTCTCTCTTTCTGTTTACAAAAACTATAACCTTTTTGAAGTTAACAAGGATTTCCTCAAGGAGTTCCAGCTTTTCCTTAATAGAAAAAACTTTCAACGTTTTTTCCTCTATCTTAGGCTCGAGTTCTTTAGTACCTATTTTTATAAACTCGGGATTATTGGTGTATCTTCTGGAAAGCTCTACCACCTTTGAAGGAAAAGTTGCAGAAACAAAGAAAACTTGTTTCTCCTTAGGAGTTTTTGAATAAATGAAATCTATGTCTTCTTTGAAATTCATATCAAGCATAACATCAACTTCGTCAAGCACAAAATACCTTACATTGTCTAGTTTTAGAACTCCTCTACTTATAAGGTCTTTAACTCTACCCGGTGTTCCTATAACCACATTAACATCTTTATTCCGTAAAAGTTTTAAATCATTTTGAACCTTTGTTCCACCGTAAAAGGCGTATATTTTCAGATTTAAGTTCTTTGCGAAACTCCTAAAATTGTCTCTTATCTGAATGGCAAGCTCACGAGTAGGAGCTAATATTAAAGCCTTTTCTCCTTGTCTGATATTGTTAAGTATAGGAAGTCCAAAGGCTCCTGTTTTCCCTGTTCCCGTTTTGGCTTGTATGAGACAATCTCTTCCTTTAAGGGCAATAGGAATTGTTTTTTCCTGAATGGGAGTAGGTTCTTTAAATCCTATCTCTTTTAGATTTTCCCTTATTTCTTCCTTTAACAATGAAAACATAACTCCTCCTTAGATTTTGAGATGGGATTTAAAGGAAGGGCTTTTTTATTTCCTTCCTTTTTCCCTCCGATTAAATAATTCTATATTCTAATCGTAAAAAAGCAAATCTAAATTATAAATTTATGGAGAACTTACTGATCTTAATCTTAATAATTACTTTTACATTTATTTTAGGATTTTCTATAAAGATTTATATAAAAAAGAAAGTAAAAAATCTTATAGGGACGGAGTTTCCTTTATTAAAAGAAGGAATAGTATACTTTTATTCACCAAAGTGTAGAACTTGTAAAGCTATGACAGACGATATAAAGAAAATAGAGAAAGAATTAAAGGTGCTAAAAGTAAACATATTGGAGGAAAATAATGTTGATATTACAAAGAAGTTTAAAATCTTAGGAACACCTACAATTTTTATTGTTAAAAATGGTAAGATTACAGATGTAATTATAGGAACCACAAGCTATAAAGAACTTAAGAACTATTTCCAAAGATAATTAAGTAAGCAAACTATTTTTCTTTTAAATATAAAAGAGTATAAAGATAAAGCTGAGATGTTTTAAGAACGATGATTTAAAAACTCATACTTTTGAGTTCTTCAATCCACTGTTGATACTCCTGTGCCATAGAAGGGCGATTGAATTTCATGGCTTGTTTAATGCCTTCTTCTAAAACTTCTATAGCCTTTTGAAATTCTCCCATTTCTTCGTAGCACTTAGCCAACGTTCTGTATGCAGCACCTTCGTCTTCTTGGAGCTGAAGATACTTTGTAAGATGTTTTATAGCATTTTCATAATCTTTGACTTTGTAATACTCAAGTCCTAAGGAATAATGAACCATAGGATTTTCTGGATTTTTTTCCAAGAGATTCTTAAAGTATTCTATTCTATTCATTTTCATACCTCCGCTTGAATAATCATAAATAAAATTATTCCCATAACTTAGGAGCAAAACTGGAAAGCAGTCCTTTAGGAAATTTTACTTCTTCACCGACAAGTTCTTTCAGTTGAAGGGCGTTCAAAGCACCTTTTCCTCTGTAGTGGTTATTAAAGAATACATACGTGTCCTTTTTTTCGTAAATTTTTAGTATCTTATCCTTAATCTTTTCAATTTCTTCAGGTGAG
>QNXQ01000089.1 GCA_003978875.1 Aquifex sp.
GGATTATCTTGAGGGTAATTATTTCAGTCCTCCCGTTGTAGTAAAGGATACTGAACTTGCTCCTTTCTTAAAGGTTACCCTCCTCCGTCTTATGAGTTCTTTGAGTAATGCAAGAAGTCTAAAACAAATAGCGGAAATTATTTCTTCCGATGTGGGCATGGCTGTAAAGTTTTTACAGTTTGTAAATTCCGCATACTTTTTAAGGAGAAAGAAAATAGAAGACATACAGCACGCCGTATCTTACATAGGCCTTGAGAACTTGAAGAAGTTTGTTTTACTTGTAGCACTAAACGAGTATCTCAAATTAGAGAAACCAGAACTTTGGAAAAAATCCCTTATAAGGGCTCATATAGCGGAGGAACTTACAAAACGCTACTCTCCCGAACTTTCGGAAAGAGCCTTTTTGGTAGGTTTATTCTCCCTCCTCGATAAAATACTGGGAGTTGATATACCGAGCTTTCTCAAAGATTTAAATATAGACGATGAAGTCATTAAAGCTTTTACAGGTGAAAACCCATCGCTCAAAAAAATCCTAGAAATATCCACTCAGTTAGAAGAGGCCGTAAACAAAGGTTCCGAAGAACTGGATAAAGTAGTTTCAGAATTATCCGCAGAAACCAACATACCCGAGATAGAGCTGATAATAATCACAAAAGAGGCAAAAGAAAAAGCAGAGAACTTAATCAGGATTTAGAAGGCATTCCGCTTTCTTTCTCGTAAGGCCAAATTAGGATTCCGCCTGCCAAGTTATAAGCTTCGTAGCCCATCTGCCTTAAAAAGTATGTTGCAAAGGCGCTCCTTTCACCGCTTCTGCAATAAACAATGTACTTCTTATCCTTAGGGAGTTTTTGAAAAGCGTATCTGAGTTCATCGAGAGGAATCAGCATCGAGTTAGGAATCCTTACCTGTACATGCTCCTGAGGTGTTCTTACATCTAAAAGAACTACATTATCTTTTTCTTCTTCAAGCATTTTCTTAGCTTCTTCTGGTCCTACTTCGGGCACGTTCATAAACATCACTTTACCTCCATTCCTTCTTTTACTTCAACAGGATTGTTGTTTTCGTCTACAAATATCAGTTTTGGATTGTAGTTCTTCAGTTCTTCCTCATCATAGTAAGCGTAGGAAGCGATAATTATAAGGTCACCCTTATGTCCGAGTCTTGCAGCAGCTCCGTTTAGCTTTACCTCACCGGAGTATCTGGGAGCAGGTATTACATAAGTTTGGAATCTCGCACCGTTGTTTATGTTGTAAACGTCAATCCTTTCGAAAGGCTTTAAGTCCGCCAATTCCATCAAATACTCATCGAGTGAAAGACTTCCTTCGTAGTGAAGGTCCGCATCCGTTACCGTAAGTCTGTGAATTTTGGACTTAAGCATAACTCTTTGCATCTTGACCTCCACAGTATATTAAGAATATGCTAATAAAAATATAAAACAAGCTTATCTTATTTTTTATGAAAAAATGCAGGGTTTGTAAAAATAAAGCCATTATATATATGCCCCATCACAGACTTGCCCTTTGCAAAGACCACTTCAATGAATGGTTCGAAAAGTACACCGAGAAAACCATAAAGGAATTCAAAATGTTCACTAAAAAAGATAAGATACTCGTAGCGATTTCGGGAGGCAAAGACAGTTTAGCCCTTTGGTATGTCCTTAGGAAACTCGGATACAAGGCTGACGGACTTTACATACACCTCGGTATCGGAGAGTATTCAGAAAGGTCTAAAGAAAAAGTTTATAAGTTTGCCGAAAAAATAGGCGGTAATGTAATAATCGTTGATTTGAAAGAAGAAGTTGCTACAATTCCCGAATTAGTTAAGATATCCTCCAGAGAAGCTTGTTCTGTCTGCGGTTTGGTAAAGAGATATAACTTTAACAAGGTAGCAAAGGAAAAATGCTACAACGTAGTCGCCACAGGTCACAATCTCGACGACGAAGCCAGTGCATTGCTTGCAAATGTTCTAAACTGGAATGAAAAGTATTTAGGAAGAAAGTATCCCGTTCTGGAAGAAGAAGAAGGCTTTGTAAGGAAAGTTAAACCCTTCTGCAAGTTCACCGAAAAAGAAACAGCTCTTTACGCACTCCTGAATGGAATAGACTTCATTGAAGAGGAATGTCCCTTTTCCGAAGATGCAACCTCCGTCTTTTACAAGGAAATACTCAATAAAATAGAGGAGCGTTCTCCCGGAACCAAGCTAAGATTCTATTTAGATTACTTGAGAAAAATCTATCCGAAGTTCAAAAAGGAAGAAGACAAGAAAAACCTCAAACCTTGCAAAGTGTGCGGCCATCCGACAATGGGTGAAATATGTCCAGTATGCAGACTTAAAGAAAAAGCAGGTGCGTTTTTAGCGGGTTAATCTCTCTACAAGAGCAAGAACCGTAAAGTACCTGTAGAGAAGAAAGTGGAGGTTTTCCAGAGCATTGTTGTAGTTCGTTCTTGCATCGAGAACTTCTAACTGATTCGCTACTCCTTCCTTATACCTTTCTGTTGAAAGTCTGAGGCTTTCTTTCGCTGCTTCTAAAGAGGTTTTTACCGCCTTTATTCGTGCCTTCAAAGACCTTAAGGTAAGAAGTGCATTCTTCAGGTCTTTCTTCAGTGTAAAGAGCGTATCCTTGAGTTTTTCCTTCTCCTTAAGAATTTCCAATCTCCTCTGGGCTATATTTGTTTCCCTGGAAAATCCATCAAAGAATTTGTAGTTTAGACTAATTCCGAATACATAGCCTTTGACCCATTCCTTTCCACCGAAAAGAGTCCTTCTTGTAGTAAACCCTTCGTAACTCAAAAATGCATCAACGGAAGGATAGTAGTCCGATTTTGCAAGTCCATATACTTTTTCCGCAATCTCAACTCTTGCACGGGCTACTTTCAGGGTTGAATTATTTTCAAGGAGAGCCTTCATCAGTTCTTCTTCTTTCGGAAATTTATACGGAAACTTTAGATTTAAACCTCCTGAAGGTTCTACATCGCCCTCAATTCTCAGGAAAGCTTTAAATTCCTCTAGGCTTTTCTCGTAATCCGCTTTTGTTTCTTCCAGCTGTGCTTTTGCCATTTCATACTGTGCTTTGGCTCTCATATACTCTACCTTTGGCAGAATTCCCGCTTTATACTTCTCTTCAACAATCTTTAAGTTCTCTTCCCAGTATTTTAGATTGTCTTCTTTCAGTTCCTTTACTAACCTTTTGTAGAGAAGGGCATAATACATTTCCTTTACTCTGTAGATTATTTCTTTCAAATCTTTCATTTCTTTTCGAGCAAAAAAGATTCGACTCTTAATCGTTCCCAAAGGCAACTCCAATTCGTCAGCGATTTCTTGATATTTGAAGCCTTCGTAGTGCATCATAAATGGAATTCTAATTCCATCTTCCAAGCTATCAATCATGGCAGTAAGTTCATCCATCATGATATTACTTTCTGCATTATTTTCAATTACGGCACTTCCCGAATTGATATAATAATTATTGTCAGTAGCATCCATGATGGTATTCGCTCTGATTTTTTTGCGATAATTGTTGATAAAAATATTTTTCATGATGGTAAATAACCATGCTTTGAAGTTAGTTCCATCTCTAAATTTATCTTTATTTCTCAATGCACGAAAAGAAGTTT
>QNXQ01000026.1 GCA_003978875.1 Aquifex sp.
TATGTGAAGAGGAAAAAGAAGACTTGAAGCATTTCTTATTATGGTGTCCGGCTTACAGTGAAGAGAGGAAGAAAAATTTAAGATTACAACAGCCGTATGAAGAAGAGGAGGAAAACATAATTGGAAAATTTCTATTTGATAATATTAAGATTGAGGAGGCAAAGGAAGTAATATATGAATTTTGGCAGATAAGAGAAAAAGAAAGAAAGAATAAGACTTAAGACAGAAATACAGATAGACAGAAAAAGAAAGAGCCTAAATCCCATCAGGGAGTGCCGATATAAAGGCCAGACTCCCGACAGTCAACAGAACAGGTAAACCTGAGTGAAAGAAGTTGGGAGGATGAAAATTTGCTGAATAGAAATGCCGATTATGCCCGGGTCTGGATCTTACTATTTTTCACCTCTCCATTCTTTCCTTAGATAAAAACTAGTGTGGAAATAGTAAAGAAATGTTGTGTAAACTCGTGGTTATGTTAGATTAGTTGTGGTTATGTTAGGTTAGGTGTGGTTATGTTAGTTTAGGTTAGATTTTACTTCGAAGTTTCGTAATCATTTGCCTTTTCTGTTAGAACAGTTGGCCTTTTGGGCTGATTACTTTGTTGCCTTTATCATTTTCCAGGTTTAGAAACCCAGGAACTGTGGAAAGCTGCGTACGTGGTCTGTTGGCATGTTGGTAGGTTCGGAGCACCTCAAGCAACAAATTATCAGTGAGTAGCTTCTTTACCCATTATATAAAAATCCAGCAACTAGTGATAGCCTTTTTCTCTACTGACAGCATGGCACAGACAACAGTATTCCGGCAGCAGGACACTACAAGCTAGCATACAAACTAACATGATGAATATTAATGTATCATTTGATGGTACATACATACTTGTACACATCAGCTGTTCCCTTGAGCTGGAGCCCACAATTTCTGCCATAATTAGTTATTTACGTGAAGGATGTGAATGCCACAACCCTTTGTGTAATTGCATTGATGCCTGCTCCTGTACCTGCACGCCATTCTGGTTTCAAGTTAATGAGTTTGCTCCTTGAAGGTAATACCACGTTTATGTACTGCACACACATGCATGGGCACCACAGTAAAAATTAGCAAATAAGTAGAGAAACTGTGATACCACAATTATACCCCAATGAATTCCAATATAATACCCCAGTGAACCCCAATGAATCAAAATTATACTCAAAGGATATCAAATTGATTCTCCTTGTGAACCTACTGATACCCAAAAGATACTTCAGTTATTCTAAAACTGAACATAAATTATATGTCCTCCTTTATTGGTGTTTATTAGGGTTAAAAGATATTTGCTTAATCTCAGTGAACCTTAACCATTTTTACCCACATGTCTTTGAGGTTGCTCAGTCTAGTGATATCTTATAAAGTGGTGTTTTCATCAAACAAGAAGTGAACATCTGTGGTTGGGGTATCATTAGGGTTTACATATTTGATTTCATTGAGGTTCATTACAGCTCCATTGGTGTTCATTGCTATGAATTAAACTTCATTGGGATATTATTGGGGTTCATTTGGGCATTATTTCAGTTCATTGGTGGCATCATTGGGTTCATTGGAGCTTACTGGAATTCATTGGGATATTATTTAGTTTCACTGAGATATCATTGACGGTATGATTGGGATTGAATTAGGTATCATTGTGGTTCATTGGATTATTATCGGGGTTCATTTGAATTCAGTGTTATATCATTGTGGTTCATTGGTTACCACTCGAGGTCATTGGGGCATCATTAGGTTCTCATAGTAATACTAGGTACTGCATAGTTGCCTATCTGTAGTATGATACATCAAGTAGATGCCTTTAATTTCCAGATTTCAAAATGGATGGAAAGAAGAAACGTAAGCAGAACAAGAGAAATTGGATGGCTGCCAAAAGATTAGCAACATCGATTGGTGTGCCTACAAATAATGCAACATACACAGAAAATGATAGTGACAGTAATGATTCAGTTGATAAATGCACAAATTTGCACAAAAATGCACAAATACTGTGCAGAGTTTACAACAGAACAGAATCAGACTTTAGTGAGCCATGTGATTCTAGAATTATTGGAGTATATCGGATAAATACAACAAGTAGTTGCATGAAGTTTCTGACAAAGGGAGACCTTCAAACAAAGGCAATGATGGTGGATAGTAGAGGTGGAAGACATGCCACAGCCCTTGCTATTCTGCATGAACTCTGAATACTATTAGGTAGGAAAACATCATATTTAGTAATAGATAAAACCTTATTCTGCATGCTTTACTGACAACATATAGTAGGACAATTTGGTGTTTGCTAATTATTGACCTGATTTAACTGTGATTATGTAAATATTATACCACTCAATTTGTTAAATATTTCATAACAGATGTCTTTTGCGGTGGTGGAGTTTCTGCATGAGGAAGCTGTTGAAGTTGTTCATAAATCATGGATAGTGAAGGATGATAATGTAAGTTTCCTCTTAAAGATGGTGGTGGTGCATGCTCTTAGGTTGAAGAAGTAACTATCAGAGAACTTTGTAGAATAAATAAGTTATATAGTGTTTTTGTATATGCATGTGTTGATACTGACTGTCTACTGATCTTTAAATTTCAGGGTACCTATTGTTATTGGCCTCCAAGGGCAGGTGCTTCAGCCAAGGTTAAGAGGGAAGAAATGCCTGATACAGAAAAATGGAATTCATATGAAATCAGAATATTTTCATTTGCAGGTATGACACTTGTAAATTTTTCTTAAAATCCAGATCATAACATGTATGCAATGGCATGTAAAAAAGCTACAATAACATCAACTTTTTCTCACAGAAACTTACACCAAGGCCCTGGAATGGGCCAAGAGAGCAGAGGATACATCTAATATAGAAACAGACCTTGAAGGCCTTAAACGCAGAGCTACTAAAAAGCCTGCTAAATTCGGCTTCTCAGAGGATGAAGAGGCTGATGGTATGACATTACTTTTTACATAGTTATGTTGTATGGTTTGTAATAATAACCTATGGAGACAGCTATACTGAATGACTAGTTCATCAGTGAATCTTTAATTGATCATGGTGGCCATTTCCAATCTGTATTTATGACTGTTATGCTTATGAACATGTCCAGATGAAGATGACGACGATCTGGAGACATGTCATACATCATCTGTAGCTGTGTTGCCACAACCTAATCAGCACAATGAAGTAAATGGTAAGGATGACTAGTTTATAATTGGAAGAATTTTTTTTTGCCAGTATGCATGTCTATATGTGGTAGTCTCTATTCACTGTTCCATGATATCAGAACTTCCACTTAAAAGTTTTCTCATATCATCTTTCCAGCTGCACCTTCTAATTCAAGCAGTCGCACCAAGCCATCTATGTATAAAAAGTGTTTCACTCCAGGTATCTACTATGAAAGTTTGTGTTTATATAAATTTTGGTCTTGTGGAAAATTTTGACCATTGTCCAAATATAAGTTGTTCACGCTTACCACTTCTCTCAACACTTTTTTTTTTCCTCGCAGAAAGGTTTGATACATCTTCCCGAGACAGCTCTCAAGTGGCCCAACAATCAAAATGT
>QNXQ01000001.1 GCA_003978875.1 Aquifex sp.
CAATTGCCAATGAAGTATCAAAGTATACAAATACCGCTATAGAGACATATCTGATAGACAAGCTGTCCCAGAATATCGTAGCCCTTGAAAAGGGATTCAGAATACAAAAAGCGAGATATGAACAAACAATTGAAGAGCTGAAAGCTCTACTTCAAACCTCAGTTTCTAACCTTCAATGCCCGGTAAAAAGTTGTGAGGACCTTTATTCTTCCGATGAAAATACTATCGCAAAGTACCTTGCTAACTACCCTGATTGTAAACCTGTGATTAGCTATGTTAGGTCTGTTTGTCAGAAAATAGAGGAACTGAATAAACAAATAGGGGAACTTCAAAGGAGATACGAGGAAAGAAGACAAGTTTACGTGAAGGAACTCCAGGACGAAATAAGGGAAATAGAGAAAAGCGGTGGATTCCTTTCACCTGCAATGATGCCGTTGCTTTACACTTTTAGCCTATTTGCGGATATGAAAGATTTAAGTGAGAAAAAATATACCGTATCTCTTACAAAAGAAGATTACGAAAGCTCTTCCTTTTTTCAGAAGCATTTCAAAGCGTATATTCCTTTGGATACGGAGCCGTTTCGGGAACAAAAAAAGCTGTTATGGACGTAGTTGAACCCGTATCCAGATTTACATCTTCAATGGCAAAAAACACAGCTCCTGTTCTTGACAAAGGAGCATTATTCCTTTTGGGGCAACTTATAGCAATTACAAGTTATCCTCCCGGAAAATGGGTTGAGGAAGCTCTTGAGTCGGTTTCCGATGCTGTTCTTAAAGTGATAGACAAAATCACTACAAAACTTGCCGTTATTTTCTCAGGACCCACAGTTTTAGGACTCGGAGCTGTTTCAGTTTTAGGAACAATAGGTGCAAAGGTAATGGTTAAAATCCTTGCATACAATATTACGATATTATTCTTCAAGCTCATACCCTTTGTAGTGGTTTCATTCGCAATACTAACGAGGTTTCTTGTATATCTATTTGATATAGTTGCTCTTATGCTATCTATTCCTTTTTATGCTGTTGGAGCGGTCTCGAAAAATCCTTCTTCAGCTCTTGACTTTTTCAAACAAATAGCAAAAGTTTTGATTTATCCCGTAATCTTAGTCATCGTTCCTGTAATAGCTTTCCTATTCTTTGAAGTAGCATTTGGAGTATACTTCTGGCTACTCATTACAATTGTGGCAAATGTTATCCCCGATTCGTGGACCGCAGGCTTTTACTTCGGGCTTCTTACAATTGTTTCCTATACAATAGGAACAGCTATAGCATCGTACTATGGCTGGCATGCAGGCTATGTTCTTCCGGAAAAAGCTATGGAATACATGATGTCTCTAATCGGAGGGGTTTCAAGTACAATAGCACAAAGATTCGAGGGAGTAAAGGATTACCTATCACAGCTCCTTAAGGTGCGTCTGTGATGGGATTATCGGAAGAACTCATAAAAATATATGAAGAGGAAAAAAGAAGGGTATATACAGGCAACAGGGCTAAAAGGCTAAGGAAAAAAGGAAAAACAAAAAAGATAGGTGAAGAAGAATTAATATCCCGTGTCAAGGAAGCTGAGGAAAGGAATTTTCAGAATTTCAAAACCCAAACTATTAGAGAGAAGAAAGAAAAGCAAAGAAACCTTAAAGGAGAAGTCATAAAAACACTTGAACTACTGTCGAATATTCTTGAAGACTTTTAATGTGGTTCATCAGATGGACCTTTCAGCAATCACCACTTTATCTTCCTCTTTATCTTCTCTTCAAGGTTTTCCTCTTCATCGATTTTTTTATCTTTTCCTTCTCCCTTTTCATTTCTCCTACCGCAAAGCTCCTCTTTGAAAATCTCATAAAGCAACTTTGAAGCTTTTTCCTCAAAATCCGTTATCTTCTCCGCTTCATTCTTGATTTTTTCTATCTCTTTTTCTATTTCCCTCCTTCTGTCATCATCCTCGAATATTTCCGAAAGCAAAAGGGTAAAGTCTTGCAAGAAGAGCTCAAGAACTTTATTCCTCTTGATATAAGGTATGCTTTTTAACCTGAAAAAAATATCATGAGCAATATATATTTGCATATGTACCTTCTTACCCTTTTTTTCTCTTCCCATCCTTTATTCTCCCTATTACTTCAAAACTTTTAGATATCCTAAAACTTGAGCAAATTCGGGTTCATTCGGAATTATTACGTTCCCATGAAGTTTTTCAAGCCTTTCGGTTTCTACACTTTTGAATACATAAGCACCGCCTCCTCCTATTACGAGTGCATCAGATTGTAGTATCATCTCTTCAAGCTCTTCCAGTACCCTCGATAGGTCCTCTACATAGGCTTCAACAAGTTCTCTTATTCTATCTTCAAGCTCCATTTCTTTACCCGCTATTTTTATCTTTCCTTCTTCAAAAACATGGCTAAATTCATGAACTGAAAACAGTGTACCTATCATCGGAATTTCTCGGGAAAGCTCATCTTTAAGTTCCCTTATAATACTTTCGACACCCATTCTCGGAAAACTTCCGGAAGCTTCTACCACAAAGGTGTCTCCTTCTTTCTTCGCAAAAACCCAGTCAACAGTATTGAATCCTATATCGAGTACAAAAGCGGAATCCGAAATGTTTTCCTCTACCGAAAGGAGTATTCCCGTTCCCTGAGGAAGGATTACAACTTTTTTCTCAGAAATTTCCCATCCTTGGGCTATAGCTTCTTTTAAGGATTTCTCTTTATCTTTCAAATAGGACGGTGGTAAACCGCTCACTACTCCATCAACGTTTTCTCTGCTTATACCCTTTTCCTTTTCTATGTATTCAAGAATCAGGGGAACAAAACTTATCAGCTGGTCTATGTTTAAAAGAGGGAGAGCTTTTTTACCGTATTTTAGTGCCCTGTCTCCCACATAGTATCCCTTAGCTCCATACTTTATCGGTTTTGCTTCTCCGAATACCGATTTCATTTCTTCCTTTATAACCGTCGGAAATTTAATCTTTTTTCCTTCCGAGGTTGCTATCTTTACATTTCCGAAACCAAAATCAATTGCCACCTTCAAGGTTCCACCTCCTCGTCAAAAACAATTTCTTTCATGCAAATGTAGCCGTCTTTTTCAAAAACTTCTTTCAATTCGTTTACATCAAGAAGCGGAAGAGAAGACTTTGAAAATGCTCCTGAGAAGATTTCATCGTAAAGCATTTCCGAAAACCTTGAGGCTTTTTCCTTATTTTCGAAAAAACCTACCACGTAGCTACATTCACCTATTTCTTTTTCGGTAGCTATTTTGTATCTGTCAAGTTTATTCAGGTCTATAATCCTTACTCCCCACAAACCTGTGTTTTTATCCTGGAATATGTCTGTATAGATTTCTGTAGGGTCAATAAAGAAATAATCTCCAATCTTGAAAAAGAAAGGGACGTACTTAAATCTGCTATTTAAACCCCCACTGCCCCTCATATTTTGATTTGTCATAACCATAAACAGCTCCGCTGCGCGGGTTGGCCTTGGCCAATTCCAGCGAATGCTGCCCGGTATCCAGCATCTCACCCAGTTGGTCTAATTGGTATTTACCCGGCGGTGCATCCCATAG
>QNXQ01000100.1 GCA_003978875.1 Aquifex sp.
CAAAGAAGAAGAAGGGAAAGACGGGAAATAAAGAAGAGGAGGGAGAAGGGAAGTAGAAAAAGATAAGGGAAAATTCAAATTCATTTATTTCCACAGGGTAATGGTTTTTACACAGTTTTGCAGACAGTTGTCAATGTCAGACATATATTAAATTATAAATATGAATAAAATCTATGAAATTTAGGAGTAAAATACATACTATAGTAGAACCTAAAACTAAGGAATTAAAATTATTTAAAAATTAAAATTCTAAGCACGATTCAGGTCATTTAGAATAAAATTTCTTAGTTTAGATTTAAAACTAGCATGGGAGGTAGTGGAGGTGATATTGAATGGAAGGGAGTTCCATGTCTTCGGCCCAGTGACTGTAAACGCCCTGGCACCAGTTTCAGTCTTTGAATAAGGGACCACAAGGTTATTCTGCTGTCTTGTGACACTTGCAGTACTGTCATGAACAGTCAGGAATGAATATAGCCAATCAGGATATACATTATTGATAACTTTAAACATGGCACAACAGATGTCATAAGTATGCTTTTGTTTTATTTTTAGCCACTTGAGCTCTTTATAGGCAGGGGAAACATGGTCAAATTTCTTAATGCCACCGACGGCAACTCTTGCTGCAAAATTTTGAAGTTTTTGGACCTTGTTAATAAGAGAAGAGGTGGTGGTACCCCAAATGCTAAGGCAATAATTAATGTGGCTAAGGACAAGTGACTGAACTACAATAATTCTAGATTTCTTGTCTAAGTAAGAACTTATCCTATTGATATAAATTAGCATACCCATTACTTTTTTGCTGATTTCATTGATATGTGCATCAAATGACATGTATCGGTCCATGTGCAGGCCCAGGTTCTTAATATGGATACTGGGACTGATGTTGGTGCCATCAAACTTTACTACCACATCCTCAGGTATGTGGGAACACAGCTGTCGACTACCGATAAAAATGCATTGAGTTTTAGTCGCATTTACCATTAAGCCATTTTTTGAAAAATAAGTCTTAATTTTCTTTAGAGTTTCTTCAGTTTGATGAATTATTTCGTTTAATTTTTCTAAGTGGCCTTGATGAAGTAGCTGTGTGTCATCCGCATACTGAACAAGTGTGCAGTCAGAAATGTAATCTTTCATATCGTTAACATAAATGTTGAACAGAATAGGACCTAATATTGAACCTTGGGGGACTCCAAATTGTACACTGGCTTTAGAAGATAGTGTCTTATCAAGCTTGACAGACTGTGTTCTGTTCTTGAGATAACTGTTTAGCCAGAATGCGTCTATATTAAGGATGGCACATTTCTTCAAGAGAATGGAGTGGCTTACACTGTCAAATGCTTTTGATAAATCACATAATGTTAAAAGTGATATCATTTTGTTATCCATGTTCCTATAAATAGCATCAGTTATTTTCAAGAGAGCAGATTCAGTAGAAAGATTGGGTCTGAAACCGTGCTGACTGTTTGACAAAAGATTATTCTTTAATAAAAAGTCTAAAAGCTGATTGGAAACAATTTTTTCTACAATCTTGGATAAAATAGGTAAAAGAGATATTGGCCTGTAGTTGCTTACATTTTCCTGATCACCTTTTTTAAAAAATGGAATTACCATGGCATGTTTCCAGGTTTCTGGAAATACACCAGTTGTCAAGGAGGTATTGACAATGACAGTTAGATAAAATGCAATCATATACAAAGAATCTCTGATGAAATTAAGTGATATACCATCACACCCAACTGACCGAGTTTTATTCAGGCTTTTTATGGTGAGTATCACAGTTTCGACGTTAACGGACTGAGGTCGAAATATGTCGCCCTTGTTGTCATAATCATGAGAAGAGAGCTCTTGGCAAGTCAGGTCATTGTTTAGAAGACACTTTTGAGTTATTTCAAAAGTATTTTTCCCAATATTAGCAAAGAAGGTATTGAATTCCTCTGCTTTAGCTTCTTTGTCTGAAAATACATAGTCTTCTGAGCTATTTTTTGGATTGGGAATTATTTCTTTGATAATGTTCCATTTATCAGTTGAGTTGTTTTTGTTGTTGATAAGTTCTTTCAGATAGTAATCTTTTTTTGTTGACTGTATTAATGACTTGACTTGCTTCTTTATATTCTTGTACTGCTCTAGCAATAATATATTTGCCCGGTCTCTTTTAAGGTCATTATGAATTGCATTCTTTTTACTTATTGCATCTCTTAGTTCATCAGTAAACCATGGTGTATATGGTCTTTTTATTTCTTTAGTTTCAACAGGAGCGCATATATCCAGACATTTAATAAAATTTTCATTAAATATATATACCTGACGATTGACATTGTCAGTATCAAGGATTTTGTTAAAACTGTGATACTCAGACATTATCAAATTACTAAGAATATCCTTGTTATAGTTCCTGAGTTGACGGAATGTTTTAATCAGAGGCTGTCTTCTAGGTTTAGTAATATTAATCTTAATACCTATTAAATCATGATCAGAAATTAAGTTAGGAACAACAACTTTGGCTAAAATTAAGTCAGGGTTATTTGTAATAATTAAGTCTAAAAGAGTAGCAGAGGTGGCAGTCACCCTTGTCGGAACGTCAATGAGCTGTACAAGTCTGTTATTTTTTAAAATACCATTAAATTTACTGCTATTCAGGAGCAAGTCATTATTAAAATCTCCTAGTATGTAAAAATTCTTCTTGCTGACACATAACTGCCTGAACACATCTTGTAAATATTCAAATGAGTCTACATTAGCCTTTGGGTGCCTGTACACACATCCTATAATAACAGCAGGATACATATTACTTTGTACACTAAGCCATAAGTCTTCTACTCCAACTTGCTTAGGAAGAAGAAAGTTGATTATGTTAGTCCTTAACTCTTTCTTAACATAAATACAGACACCACCACCCCGGCCAACATCATTTCTATATAACACATAATTGGGGATATTGACATATACATCAGGGGTGTTTGTCTGCAGCCAGGTCTCACTTACACACAGTACATCAATGTCCCTGCTATATACACACATTTTTATTTCATCAAAATTAGACTGTATAGATTGTGCATTAATATGTTCTATAATTAGTTTACCTTTTTCCACATTATAATCATCGGCAGGATCTTCTTTGCCAACATCCTATCCACTGTAATACTGACACAACCTCCTCTTATGACCTAGAGCATGACATAATCCACATCTTAGCTTATAATCAAATCTGCAAGTTGACTGTTGATGGTTGAATTCACCACAATTATAACACCCTACTCTTCTTTTTACATTCTGATGACCATTTTCTTCTATATTATGATGTGTCCATACATTGGGTTCCTCTCTCAAATTAGTGTTGTTAGGAAGGTAGGGTATGTGGTGTGGTGTTTGCGGATAGAAATCAGTGTTGTTAGGGAGGTAAGGTCTGTGTTGTGGTGTGTGCGGATGGGAATCGGTGTTGTTACGGGTGTAATGTCTGTATTGTGGTGCACGTGGATAGGAATTATTGTTGTTACGGATGTATGGTCGGTGTTGTGGTGTGTGTGGATAGGAATAATTGTTCTTA
>QNXQ01000215.1 GCA_003978875.1 Aquifex sp.
TTCAAGAATAATTCAGTAGTAGAAACAGAGCTTAGATACGACATAGAAGCCAAGATAATAAACCTGGGAGATATCATAGAAGCACTAAGGAAAGACATCATCGACGTAATCACACACTATCTAGCTATAACAGGAATACCAGATCGTGAAAAGCAACGCCTAATTAGGAGGATAACATATGATGACAAAACTATCAAAATAGAATTCAACGAGTACACGATATTCGATCTAAATAAAGTAGTACAAGGATTCAACCAAATCATCAAACCATTAACAGTAAACAATGCAAAAATCTACCCAATAGGCAACGACACTAGAAAATTCGTAATTGACTCAGACTGCTTCAGAGCAGAAATAGAATATCAAAGAGTAGGAAAGCAAGGATATACTACTGGTCTCATATTTAAGGTCAATGAAGTTAAATTTAAAAAATGTAAAAAGCTACAAGAATATATTTCTACTAAAATTTTACAAGCCATCGGTTTAGGTCTCATTAATCCAAAAATAGAATATGATAATAATCTAAGCGAAATAAGTATTCAAAGTAGTGAAGTAAGACTAAAATTAAGAAAGATAAAACCAGGCGTATATGCTTTCGAAGATGTTTCATTTAATCAACAATTTATTAACAAAATTAGTGAGTTTGCTCCTAAAGATATCATTCTATTAAACAACTTTCTTACAAGTTATGCTAACCAAGAGATTGAGTTTAAGTTAGGTCGTAAAATTGTTAGAACACCAAGATGGGTATATGAGTTGCTCAAAAGAATCATATACACATATGGGACATGTTTCGATTGTTTCTCTCGTTTCGATTATCATCCAGTGTATGGGAAAATTGTTATGGCTACACGTGGATATGGACCATACATAATGTTCTATAACCCGATTAGTGGTAAACTAGAGGTTTGGTGGTACAATTATCCCGATCTGAAGCAAGAGTTTGATGACGGGATTGATATTGAGAAGAGAGGTGATTGGTGGTGCATAAAGTTCAAAGAATTGCCTACATGGAATGGAGGTGGAGCCTTCTGTGCCAAGTTAGTAGGTGCATACATTCTATTCTATACAGAGGATCCAGGATTGCCACATAACTGTGTGTGTAATAAGTACAATTATTGCGACTGCTACTATATAGGAAGAGAGTGGTACCTAGTATACGATTATCCCAAGTTTATAGAAGGTAAAGAGAATGAAATAATGGATAATATGAGAAATATTGTAAAAAGATTTTGTAATAGAGACATATACCCATCGATTAATCAATACTATTGGATAACTAATATAGGTAACAGTAGATATATTGTAAGAGAAATTCACCATAGAAATAACTGGAACGAGAAACTAGTTAAATATGATAGAAATTGCCCAGCAAGCATGCCACTCCTAGCGCTATTCGAAAATGAAACGTCTAGACTCGTTAACATCGATGAATTGATAGCTAATATAAAGCAAGAAAAAGTAACACTACTTCCAGAAATCAAAAAGAAAGAATTCTTTGTCCGCTTTGATTGGTCGCCGCTTGTTCATTTCTTCGATAGTATAAAACTAAGAGTTAATGAAAATATAAAATTATTCGATCAAATAATTGGTAAGTTCACATTTAAGGATAATAAGATTAAATTTGTTCCTACTCAGAGTCTTTGGATTAGGTTTGAGTCTTTGGGTGAGAGACTGAATAGTGGATATTTGATTGATTATTTACCTGATGAGTATAGGTCGAGGTTCGGTGAGTTGGGTAAGGTTAGGTCTCGTGTGTATGATCAGTTGAGGCGTCCGAGTTATGTTCTTGGTAATGGTCTCGTATATAACTGCACTATCGATAAGGATGGGTCTAGGTGTGCGCTTAAGAATACTAGGATTAGTGATTTGACTAGTTGGCTAACTCGTGCATTGCGTAGATCTGATCGAGCTATATACGATTTCGTGTCTGATTCGATTAACAAGCTTAATCAGTTACTATCAAATATTAGGCTCGTTACACATATCAAGGATTCTGAGAATAAGGTGAACATAGAGTATAAGTTTGTCAAGGATTCCAATGACTATGACTTCGTTAAAATAATTGCTTCAATTGATAAGGAAGGTAGGCTAGACCTTGAGTCAGCAAAGATCGATACTAATTACTATAACGCTTTTAGATATAGTACAGGGCTCAACAAGTATGGGAGATCCATAGTATTGAGATTTAGACCAAAACCCAGGGGTTCGATACTTTTGTCTAAAGGTAAACGACAGATCGTGTTAACGCAATTCGATAAAGATTCTGTGATTATTCCTAAGCAGAAGCCGTTCGATACTCAATACGATGAGCTCTATCGTGAGTGGTTAGGCTTCGTATACTCTTAAGTTTTTAATATACTTGTATTATGGAGTCACTACAGCAGAAACTCGAACTATACTACCTTTATAGCAGAATAAAGAACCTAAACGTCTCGCTTAGTTCGAATATTTGTGAGGCCATGATGCTAAGCCTAGGTTATGTGCAACCAGAATGCTATAGGTATAGGTGTGCTTCTTTGGCTAGCATGTTAAAAGATGTTATTGATAACACTAAGAATGGTATCTATGACATTTCATATGCAATTTCATTGTTCGAAAGAATCGAAAGAGATGCCGAAGCTAACAATTGTTCTATAACTAAAAAAATAGCTAAGAACATACTTCAAGAACTCTATAAATTCAGGAACATAAGTACTCAATCTGTAAATATAAGTAAAGAAGGCCCAATAATTGGAATACCTGTTAAATATCTGGAAGATATTGCTAAGGAGCTCGCTAAGGATGTTGCTAAACAGTTGGAAGTTATTTTTGGAATAAAACTATCCGAAACAGAAATAAACAATATTTATAACATTATAGTTTCTGCTTTAATATATGGTAGAGATCCACTTAGCGATCTAATTAGAGAATTAAATCAGGATCTATTTAATCTCCTAGATCCGAAAAATGCGAAGTTTATAATAATAAAAGCTACGTGTGACGAAATGAAGAAAAAATACAATTTAGCTGATAAAGCATGCCAAGTAGATGCTTTAGTAAATGAAGTAGATTGCTCCAATACTAACGAGTGTGTAGCAAAAGCTAGTGTCAAAATTTATTTGAATTTAAATAAATCAATATGTAAATATAATAATATATGTGCTGAACTACTAGATACTGTAAGATATTGCAACAACTCTGAATGCGTAGACTTATTCCAACATAAGGTTGACACTATCAAGAATATATTGGACAAATGCAAAAATAATTGTAATGACATTATTAACAAAGTAATATATTGTACAAATGATAGATGTATTGCATTATATGAAGCAAAAGCTGACATTTTATCATTTAGGGTTTTCTGTCCCCAAACAACCGGACCTTGACCTGGAAACACAACAAGAGGGTTGATGTTTGCTGATGCAAGATCGTTCATGTTTTTTCTTGAAAGAATAGTTGTTAGACTTTCTGTTGAAGATAGATTTCCTCTTGTATAACCTGCTGGTGCTGTCCAAGGATGACCAATTGAATCATTTTTAGCAAAAATTC
>QNXQ01000009.1 GCA_003978875.1 Aquifex sp.
CTTGGGCGTATTTGAGTTCCACCTTATGCCTTTGGCCGTAATCGAAGGAAATTGCGTAAACCTTTGGAAATTCTTTTTTTGCAAGCCAAAGTAATGTAGCACTGTCCATTCCTCCCGAGAGTAAAACAACTATTCCCTTTTTCTCCATAGGATTTAAATTTAAAGAAAATGAAGAAAAAAAACTGGAGGAGAAGGAGAGGGGCTAATAAGAGAAAAAGGTTAAATTTCTGTAATTACATTGTTGAAGAGCTTAAATCAAAACTGGGGGAAAAAAGATGGATTTTTACGAACCTTCAGTGAAGAATGAACCTAAAATCTTGCCTCCTGATTACGTTCAATCAGTTGACAATATGTCAGCTGAGGATTTCTTGAAAATATATCTGGAGACACTCCGCTACCAAGACCCTTTCAACCAAACAGACATATCCAAAAGTCTGGATGATATGGTAAAAATCAATCAAATTAAGTATTTCACTGAGATGCAGCAGTTCCTTGAAAATCTGAAGACCTGGATGAACCAAATGACTTTCTTAAACACAGCCACCCTTATAGGTAAGGAGTTTATATTCCAGACAAATACCTTAGATACAATACAAAGGGATACCTATTACATAATTTCTGATGAAAATTACAGTAATGTTAAAGTAAGGATATACGATGGAGGGGAGTTAATTAAGGAAATAACTATGGATTTAAAGAAGGGATTAAACCAGATAGACGTTTCAGAATTTCCAAATGGACAGTTTACCGTAAAGATATTCCACGGTGATATGGAACTGACAGGGTGGTCCTTAGGTTTCAAGGATACAGTAAAAGCTGTAGGAATTATGAATGGGGAGCTTACTTTAGATCTTTCATCGGGTTTGATGATTTCCTCTGACAGAATTATTTATGCAGGAGGATAAAAGATGTTGAGGAGCTTTTTCAACGCTATTACCGGGATGGACGTTTCTAGATTTGCTCTTGATGTTACTTCGGATAATCTCGCAAATACCAATACCGTAGGGTTTAAGAAATCGAGACCTATATTTCAGGATATGGTTTCCCAAGTAATTGTAGGTTTAAACACAACTACCGGAACGATAAAAACTACAACATTCGGTGCTGGAGCGGTTGTGGATTCTACCCAAAAAGTATGGTCTATAGGGAACTTCAAGCAAACGGAGTTTCCCACGGATTTAGCAATAGAAGGGAAAGCTCTTTTTATCCTGAAAGATCCCATAAATAACCAGCAACTTTATACAAGGGATGGAAGATTCAGGATAAACAGAGAAGGTTATATGATAAATCCGAACGGTTTATACCTGCAGGGATTTAAGGTAGATCCGACTACCGGAGAAGTAACAGGTACCCAGCTTGAGAATATAAGAATAGAAACCCAGATACAGCCAAAGGCTACAGGTGAGATATATTTTAATCAACCTACTAACCTTGATGAACGTTCACCTGTAATTACAGCACAGTTTAATCCATTGGATCCCACTACTTATAACTATAAGTACACAATTACCATTTACGACAGTTTAGGAAGACCTGTACCTGCAGATGTTTATTTTGTAAAAACGGGAACAAACACATGGAAAGTTTATTTTCTTGCAACATTAAACGAAAGAGATATAAGTGTTGATTGGAATGGAGATACGGATAATACAGATATAGTTTTTCTTGATTTGTTCGCAGACCAAGTTTATATAGCTGATGATGGAACATTTTCAACCTTACCAACATTCGCATCTAAAACGTTGGATTTTGACCCTACTACGGGAAAGCTTATAAAGAATGCCGATATAGTTCAAGATGTAGCAAATCAAAAATTCTATCTGGAAATAGACCTCACACCTGACGGATCTCCTGCTTCTCCTCCTACACCTTCTGAAATAAATGATGTTCAAGATGCTGAGTCATATATATCCAAATTGGGAGCTGTTTTAGGTTCTAATAACAAAATAAGAATTTACGTTGGAGAAGGAAACCTTCAAAACAACGTGATACAAACTTCCTACATAACCCAACACGCTTCCGAATTCGTGGTAACCATGGACCAGGACGGATATGCGAGAGGTGAACTCATAGACGTATACATTCTCTCAGAAGACGGTGTGGTTGTAGGTGTTTACTCAAATGGAAAAAGCTTACCTATGTACAGATTAGCATTGGCTCAATTCACCGATCCTGAAGAGTTGGTGAAGAAAGGAGCTAATTTATACGCTTCGGTGAAAACTCCAACTATTCTCCTGCCAGGAGGCGGAAATAAAATCAGGTCTGGAATGGTTGAAATGTCTAATGTGGACATTGCAAAAGAGTTTATTAACCTAATTACTGCTCAAAGAACTTATCAAGCCAATGCAAGAACAATAACTGTAGCTAATACTATCCTTGAAGACACGATTAATCTTGTAAGATAAGAGTATGGCGGAAGAGGTTAAGGAAGTAGAAGAGCAATCCGGAGGAGGAAAGAAGAAGTTAATTCTCTTCCTCCTTCTATTTATCCTTTTAGCCGGTGCCGGGGCAGGGGCTTACTTTTTCCTGTTTGCCAAAAAGGAAGAGAAAAAGGAAGAAAAAGCTCCTAAGGTAGCACCTCCTGAAGTAGGGATAATGTACAAACTGGAACCTGCCTTTATAGTAAATCTGGGCGATCCCGAAGCTACCGTTTATGCCAGAATATCTATAACTTTGGAGGTTGCCAATCAACAAGTACTTCAAGAAATCCAGAAAAAAGAACCTATAATCAGAGACGCAATTATTGAAATTGTTTCCGGTAAAACTTCCAATGAGATAAGAACTCCTGAAGGAAGGGAACAGTTGAAGTTGGAAATACTCAAGCGAATCAACACTATTCTCGCCAAAGGTGGGGTTAGAAATGTATACTTCACGGAATTTGTAATTCAAGTAGAATAATCCATCTTATGAAAATCCTCCTTACGGGTGTTGCAGGATTAATAGGTTGGAAAGTGGCTGAAAGTTTGCTTAAGAGTGGACACGAAGTTGTAGGTGTAGACAATCTGAATAATTACTACGACCCGAAATTGAAACTGTACCGTATAGAAACCTTAAAGAAATATTCAAATTTTAAGTTCTACAAATTGGATATAGAAAACAGGGAAGCCTTAGAAATTATTTTCCGGGAGTACTCTTTTGATGCCGTTATAAATGAAGCAGCAAGAGCCGGGGTCAGATACTCCATAGAAAATCCCTTTGTATATTATTCCACCAACACTTTAGGAACTTTGAACCTTTTAGAACTTATGAAAAAATACGGAGTGAACAAACTTATTTTGGCCTCTACCTCTTCCCTTTATGCTGGTCAATCTATGCCTTTTAAGGAAGACCTCCCGGTAAATACACCCATATCTCCTTATGCAGCCAGCAAAAGGTCTGCGGAAGTGACCGCGTACACTTACCATTATCTATACGGCATTAACGTAATAATTCTCAGATATTTCACAGTCTACGGACCCGCTGGAAGACCTGATATGGCTGTGTTTAATTTTATTTACAAAACTTTTAAAGGGTTACCTATAGAGGTTTACG
>QNXQ01000112.1 GCA_003978875.1 Aquifex sp.
AGGAAATGATAAGGGGGTTAGCTTTTTACGATGAACTAAACATAACACTTAGAGAAAGTATTAACGAAAAACTAAGAATCATTTCCAAAGCTTTAAAAAGTCCTTTAATAAATGCCCATACTAAGAAAGATCTCAGAATTATTTACGATGACCTTGTAACTTTACTTGATTACACGGCATTTTATATGGAAAAAATTGACAGCATCCAAAATTCCCTTCTCGGTCTTATTACGATACGCCAAAATGAGGCGGTAAAGGTTTTCACCGTTCTCGCTACCATATTTCTGCCTGCTACTCTGATTGCGAGTATTTTCGGTATGAACTTTAAACATATGCCTGAGTTAGACTGGAAATACGGGTATCCCTACTCTCTATTCCTAATGGTATTCACTACTATAGTCCTTCTTCTATGGGTAAGGAGAAAAGGATGGCTCTAAAAAGGAAATTCCATGTAGAGGATGCTATCCTCATATTTACAGTTTTTGCAACGTTTATTTATCCCTTCATAATCACCTTTTTTATCCTTTACCAGGAAGGTATTAAAGAGAAAGTAGCTCAAAACATCTTGGATAGAGTTGTTAGTATTTTTCTTTCTTTAGACTGTAAAGATAGATTTGTTGAAGTAGTGCCTTATATATATTTACCGATGGTAAGCGAAGAGTATATGAAAAGTTTAAAAGAAATATGTTCTAAAACATCGGGCAAAGTGATTCAAAACAAAACGCTTAAAAAGGAGAATGAAGAGCTAGTTTATATAATTCGTATAAACGGAGGTTCCTTAAAGCTTGTAGGGAGATGGGAAAATGATAAAGATTTTAGAATTATCCTTATAGACTATGATTAAAGGAATAGATATAGGAGGAACCTTCATAAAGGTTTTCTGGCAAAACGGAAAAAAAGAGAAACACTATATAAGAGACTTAAAAAAAGATAAAAGCAAACTTATTAACAAAATTAAGGAAGTAATAATGGAGGGAAGTCCTTCAGGAGTTGGTATTGCAGTTGCCGGATTTACTTCTCTGGACGGAAAGGTTTTTACTTCTCCTAATATTCCCGTATTGAACGGTATAGACTTTAAGGAAGTTCTAAGAGACTTGGATATTCCTTTTGTAGTAGGAAACGATGTAAGTATGGGAGCTTACGGTGAATGGTACTTTGACCATAGGGATAGCGAAGTTTTACTACTTGTAGCTGTAGGAACAGGCTTGGGGTCGGGTTTAGTCTACAGAGGAGAAATATTTTGGGGAGCATGCGGCAGTGCACTTGAACTTGGACACCACATAATTGAAAAGGATGGAGAGCTATGCAATTGTGGAAGAAATGGATGCCTGGAAGCTTACTGTTCATCTTACGGTATTGAAAGAGCTTACAGTAAACTGAAAGGGGAGCGTATAAAAGATTACGAGGTAGCCCAAAGGGCAAAAGAGGGAGAAAAAGAAGCTTTAGAGGTAGTCAATATATTTAAGAAGTACCTTTTGCTGGGTTTGATAAATGCCCTTCATATATTTAATCCCGATAAGGTAGTTCTCGCCGGAGGTGTAATAAAGAGTTTTGAAGAATTTTTAAAGGATATACCTGAAGAAGTTAAAAGTATGGCTGAGGAGTTACCGGCTTCCTGCACAAATATCGTGTTTTCTACAGCAGGTGAGTTTATGGGGGCAAGGGGAGCACTGGCTTATGCCTTGAGAAAATTTTCATAAGCAATACATTTAAAATTAAGACCAAAAAATTTTAAACGAGGAGGTGGGCAAGCATGATTATTGAATACAGAAAGAAAAAAGGAAGTGATGAGTGGCATTTCTGTACCAAATGTCCCAACTATCCTACAGAAGATTACGAATCGTGGTGCGGAGCTACAAGGCCTCCGGGAGGAAAGATGTGTGAAGAATGCATACTCCTTGAAGAATCTAATGAAAAAGACTGCGAGCCTAAGATATGTTAAAACCGCTATTACTCCTTCCTCTTCCTTATTACTTGTTATCGAAAAAAGGTTTATAAGGAAAAGTTATCTACTGAAAAACCCTTCAGACATTGTTTGGAAAGAATTTGAAGCTTACTTTCTTCAGAAGGGAGATGTAGAAGTAGATTTAAACACCCTTTCATTGGAAGGTATAAATCCCAATTGTCTAAAAGTTTACAGATTTTTAAAGGAAAATATTTCTTTCGGAGAAGTTATTACCTACGGTGAAGCCGGGAAAATTTTGGGCTTTTCACCGAGATTTGTTGGATTTTGTATGAGGATAAATCCCTTTCCTGTAATAATTCCATGCCACAGAGTAATAGCAAAAACTGGATTGGGAGGATACTCAGCCGGAGAGGAGTTAAAGAAAGAGCTGTTAAAACATGAAGGAATATTATCTTAGTATTTCGTATATTTCTTTAGGTATTGAAACAATTTTTCCCTTTTTGACTACACAGTGTTTCGTTTTTGCTATGCATATTAACTCTTCTCCTTTGAAAACTTTATAGGAAAAGGTAAATGTAAACCTGGTGAGTTCTTCTAAATTCATATGTATTTCAAAGGTATCATCGTAAAAAAGTGGCTTCTTATATTCACAACTTGCATTCAGAAGAACTACTTCCATGCCCAAACTTCTTAATTTGCTATAGGGAAATCCTCTTTCCCTTAAAAACTCTCCTCTTGCTTCTTCAAAATATCTAAAGTAGTTGGAATGATGAACCACTCCCTGAGCATCAGTTTCGTAAAATTGTACTCTCCTTCTGTATATGAAGGACATAATGTCTATGATAATTATTACTGAGGGAATGGAGGCAAATGTTTTATTGACGACATTCTTAAAGTCCTTTTTATCCCTTCTTGCAATTATGAATCCCTTCTCAAGTGTGCCCATAGTTATGTCCCTTACCTCTGACTATTCCAGGGAAGAAATAAGGCATATAGCTTTTAAAGCAAGCTTTTACGCTTTTTTCATTCTTGTATTTTTTCTAATAAGCGGAGATTTACTCTTCAGGTTTATGGGAATTACCCTTCCAGCTTTTAAAGTAGGCGGTGGAATCCTTATTTTTTTGCTTGCAATCCATCTTGTTCAGGGTGAAGTCTCAAAGGAGAAAGGAAAAAGCCACGAGATAGAGGCGGCATTGCAAAGAGACAACATAGCCCTTATTCCTCTCGCTATGCCACTTCTTGCAGGTCCCGGAGCTATTACCACAGTTTTAGTCCTCAGGGGCTATATAAAGGAACCCTTAGGTTTAATCTCGATTCTTCTGGCTATATTTCTGTCTTGCCTCGTGGCTTTTATAGTTTACTCATCTAGTTCTTTTCTATACACATTCTTAGGTAGAGCAGGGATAAATCTTATCACCAGAATTTCGGGAATATTACTACTTGCCATTTCCGTTCAATTCATTGCGGACGGACTGAAGGTTCTTCTAAAGTAGAATTTTCACTATAAAAACTACGATTTGATGGAAGAGTATAAAAGCCGAAACAACTGCGTAAAAATGGGTAATTCTGTTACATTTCCTTAAACATATATAAAAAACTCCT
>QNXQ01000096.1 GCA_003978875.1 Aquifex sp.
GTGCCGAAACCTGAAACTTTTACGTTTTCTCCTTCTAAAATTTTCTCCTCAATTATGTTGAAGATTTCCGATACTATATCGTAAAGTTCTTTTTTATTGAGCTTTAAGCCATTTTCTTTAACGAGGCGGTCGTATAGCTTATTGGTTATGTCCCTTTTAGTCATAAAGGAATATTATAAAGTGAGGGAGAAAACTCCCTCACTGCATTTTCCATTTTTTCTTGAGAATTTCTCCTAATTTGAATCCACCTGTGGAAGAGGAGGATACAACTACAGCTTCTTCTTTTTCTTCTTCTACTTTAGGTTTCTCTTCTATCAACGCGTTTATACTGAAGGTTACCTTACCTTCTTTGGGGTTGAGGTCTATAATCTTCACTTCGTACTCTTGACCTTTTCTTACACGTATATGTTTTGGAACTTCGGAGAACGGTAATAGCCCTTCAACACCCTCGGGAAGTTCAAGGAATGCTCCGAAGGGAGCAAGCTCTTTTACGGGAAGTTTTACAACATCTCCAACTTTGTACTTTTCCTGAACCTTTTCCCAAGGATTTTCCGTAAGTTGTTTTATACCGAGTTTAACGTACTTACCTTCAAGTCCGAGAACAGCAAATTCTCTTTCTTCTCCTTCCTTGAGAACCTCTTCAACCCTCTTGGGTCTTGTCCAAGATAGATCGCTTCTATGGATAATTCCTCTTACACTATCTTCGAGTTCAATTATAGCCCTGCTACCTTCAATTTTAAGAACTTTACCCACAACCTTAGATCCAGCGGGGTGCTTTTGTAGGAATATATCCCAAGGTCTTGGTTGTGCACGTTTTATGGAGAGAACTAATCTTCTTCTCTTGGGTTCTATCTTTAAGATTTTTACTTTTACCGTATCACCTTTATTAAACTCCGGTTTACCTTCCCATGCAAGTTCCTCTTCAGGAACAAATCCTTCAACTCCTTCCATTAACTCAACTATCACACCTCTCGGAGTAATGGCAATAACTCTTCCTTCGAGTATATCTCCCTGCTTGTGTTCCTTGGTAAACTTCTCCCAAGGATTACCTTTCAGTTCCCTGAGGCTTACAATGATAAAACCTTTCTCTTTGTCTATCCTTTTAATCTTTACCTTTAAGTTTTCTCCTACATCCGTATAGTTATAGGGATTTTTATCCCTTCCCCAAGAGAGTTCTTCTTTAGGAAGGAATGCTCTAAGAACTCCATCTACTATAAGAGTTACTCCCTTGTTGGGGTCTACCTTTACAACCTTTCCTTCAACAACATCTTTAGGTTTGAGAGTATTGAGAAGCTCCTGTCTTCTCTTTTCCCTTTGTTCGTCCAAGTAAGCCTTATGGGATACAATAATCCTCGGTCTTCTTCCATCTAATCTGAAGTCTAAAATTTTGAAACTGAGAACTTGACCTTCCTTGATTTTTTTACCAGTTTCGGAAAGAGGAAGGAAGGCCTTTATACCTTCGAAATCTACTATAAAGCCTCCGCGAGCTTTCCTTTCTATCTTTCCTACTACGTCACTCTTCTCCAAGAAGGCTTTCCTTAGGTTCTCAAGCTCCTTTTGTTCTTCCAGGGGTTTCCTTGAAAGTACTGGGTTTGGTATCCTCGGGGAGAACCTTATTATAACCGCCTCTACCTCATCCCCTTCCTTGATTTCGGGAATCTCTTCCTTAGAAATTACCGCTTCAGTTTTATAACCTATGTCAACAAATACCGTATCTCCAGAAACTTTTACAACTTTACCCTTTACTATCTGACCCTTTCGGAATTCCTCTGGAAAGGTTATAGACTCTTCAAGGAGCTTCTCAAATTCGTTCATTAACTTCCTCCAGAAGATTTTTATTGTAACAAATTTTACTTAGATTCTCAAACGAAAAGGATTCTAAAGAAGGTTTTTGCGTTCGCTTAACCATTCCCTAAATGATTTTCCAGATAATATACTATTTAAAATATCTTTTTCAAGTTCTGTCAAGTCCTTCGGAACTCTATCGGGTCTTTTTTTTACGGTATTTTCTATTCTGTGCCATAGTTTCCAAAGTTCTATAAGCTTGTGATGACCTGAAAGCAGTTCCTCGGGAACTTTCATCCCCTTAAATTCTCTCGGGCGTGTATAAACAGGATATCCGAGCCAGCTGTTTGAAAAACTATCCTCTTCCAAACTCTGAGGTTCACTTAAAACTCCGGGAAGTAATCTGCTTACTCCATCTATTAACGTTAAAGCTACTATCTCCCCACCCGATAAAATAAAATCCCCTAAAGAAATTTCTTCATCCACTATACTTTTTACACGCTCATCTATTCCCTCGTATCTCCCACATATAACCATAATATTTTCTTTTTTAGAAAGCTTCTCTAAAAGCTTCTGGTCTATTTTATTTCCCCACGGCTCAGTTATAAGAACATAAGGTTTACCGTATTTTTCTACAACATTTTCATAGGCTTTGAAAACAGGTTCGGGTTTTAGAACCATACCGGGAAGACCGCCGTACGGTACGTCATCAACTTGTCCCTTGGGAGCAAAACTTCTCAAATCTATAGGGTAAACCTCTACCTTTCCTTTTTTGATAGCTTGTTTTACTATCCCGTATTCGGTATAACAGGTTATTATTCTGGGAAATATAGTGAGGACGAAGAAACGGAGGGGATTAGAACTCAAAGTCCCTTAAGTATTTCGCCCTTGAGGGATGTCTTAGCTTTCTTAGAGCTTTATTTTCTATTTGCCTTATTCTTTCTCTGGTCACATTAAACATCTTTCCTACCTGTTCAAGAGTATACTCTGTTCCATCGACAAGACCGTATCTGTACATAAGTATTTCCCTTTCTTTTTCAGAAAGGGTTTGGAGAACCTTTTCAAGTTGTTCCCTCAATAATTTTCTCGTTACCTGTTCCTCCGGATTGGGAATAGACTTATCTTCTATAAAGTCTTTTAGGAATGTATCCTCATCATCTCCTATTGGAGTTTCAAGGGATATAGGCTCTTGTGAGAATTTCATAACTTTCCTCACTTTTTCCACTGGAATGTCTAAATACTCCGCAACTTCTTCCGGCGTAGGTTCTCTTCCATTTTCTTGGAAAAGTTTCTTCGAGGCTTTAATTATCTTGTTAATGGTTTCTATCATGTGAACCGGTATTCTTATGGTTCTTGCTTGGTCTGCTATGGCTCTGGTTATAGCCTGCCTAATCCACCAAGTAGCGTAAGTGGAGAATTTATAACCTTTTCTGTAATCGTACTTATCAACGGCTTTCATAAGCCCTATATTTCCTTCCTGTATTAAGTCAAGGAAATGAAGTCCCCTGTTTACGTATTTTTTCGCTATAGATACAACCAATCTGAGATTTGACTGTATCATTATTTGTTTGGCTTGAACTACCTTTTTCCTACCCTGTTCGATTATTTTCATAACTTTCGGTATCTCTTCTTCAGGGAAGATACCTATAAGATTCTGGAGTCTTTCCACTTCCCTCTTTAGGGATATGTACTCGTTCACAAGTGTAGTCACCTTTTCAAAGG
>QNXQ01000174.1 GCA_003978875.1 Aquifex sp.
ATATTATCTTGGCAGGTGAATCTGGCATCTCTTCTCAGAGTTACTGTGCTCTCGTATTGGTCGATAATTTCCCGGTTGCGACTTGTTCCCTTTTTTTTCTTTTTCTTTTTTAAATTGGTGTTACATTAGCACGTTTCCAATCCGAGGCATTTCCATTGATAACGACCCTTTGCTTTCTATTGTTTATCCCAGTTTTCGATCCAATACGAGAGGACAGTAACTCTGAGAAGAGATGCCAGATTCACCTGCCAAGATAATATGATCACGAAAAGTTGGTCAACTAGATAAAGAAAATTGGGCTTATTCCAGTGGCCTTAAAACAAAGTAATGTAATATTGAAAACAATTTCCTTCTTTATATATATTGCATAGGGGCCCAGTTATGGAAAAAATATGTATACAATTCACTGACGATCTACGCTAAGGGACAAATTTTGTTCTACCCTTTTCCAATCAACGAAGCTTATTTTACTAGCCATTTCTAGCATTTCATATAATAAAACAACAAACAGCTAATAATTAAAGACTATATTGGCTCCTTCATGCATATCAAGTGTTTAATAGTTACGTTGAGATAGTCCAACTGTGAACCGCCTAACATAAACAATAACAAACCACACGTGACTGCCCAGCTGCCTCACTCGTCTCCCGTATCAACAAAACTCAACCACGTAATGGAAAGCAATGCAGAGAAGTGGACTGTTTCTCGACTGAAGTACTTTCTGAAGTCGAGAGGTATACCATGTACAGGGTATGCTAAGCACCAGCTGGTTAGCATGGTGCAGACTGCATTAGATCAACCTCATCTTGTCGAAGTAGTCCCAGCACTTGTGTAATTTTTTATTTTAGTTATTAGTTCTTTTTTCTCACCAATTATTATGTACACAAGTAACTTTGTGAGCATCCTACATGCAACTGCTATATGCAGTGGAAAGTGGATAAGGTAATAAATGTAATTATAACTTACTTTTTATTTATGATTCCTAAAGAAAACAGTCGGTTCAGGTTCAAATATAGAAAAAAGGTTCACGTTATGTTACTTATATACAATGCAGTGAAGTTCACATCAGACACTGTCCAGTGAAATGTGTGAGTGAAGACATCACAAATATAACCTATGATATCTCATAATAGTGTTTCTGCAGTAGGGGAAAAGACTTCTTAAGCTTACAAGTAAAACTTTCCTCCAGAACTCCTCTCAAGGTCAACCTCCCAAGCCTAAGTGAGTATCACCAGCTAAAACAAAGGGATCCTAAAACCTCATTGTTCGGTCCTCCAGAAATGTTGCACTTCTGCTGGACTGTCGGGGACTGGAGTCAAAGCAGGAAGTAGGATCCTATGAGTACCCTAGAGGAGCCTCAAAGTAGAAACACACATGAAGGCTTTATTCTGTTTCAACTGTGTGGCACTGGAAGTAGCATACGCCCAGCATATGATATTCAAAGTTTGCTATTCATATGAAATAACAGAGACAAAATTAAAAAAGCATACAGGAAGGGGATCAGCAAAATTTGAATATCCTTTTTTTTTTTTACCTACAGTGGCCCAAAGTTAATGCATGCAAAAAATGGAGCAATATCCATCAAGAAATACTGGTGCTAAAGGGACACAAACAAACAAACATTTTTTTGAGATGAGCATCACTGAATCAGAGACAAATACTACTATTTTAAGAGTGGTGGCTGCAAATTACAGAAAACTGAAACAATCACCAACACTTGGTACAGAAGAGGCCATAAATTAAACGTAATTCTATTACTTAAAATCTTAAAGTTTTTTATCCTTTCAATGGCCCGCTCTAGATGGATTCTTAGTGATGCAATGTTCCTTGTTTTTAGTATCTCACTTTGATTTAAGGCCTTATCTTTTCCATTTTCTGCTTTCCTTGTGAAAGGTGGCATATACAATTTTGCTCCTCGCTGCAGCAAAAGATCACCAATGTTGAAGCCCCGGTCCACCATTACTGCATCCCCCTGTTCAATCTTTCCTAAAAGTTCCATTTCTGATATGTGCCGATCAGATGTATTACCTCCATATGGTTTTGAGACAAATGTGATTAGTCCTCTAGGAGTTATCCCTATCAGTACTTTGACAGTATTTTGATGCTTGTATTGAGAATATGTACTGGCTTGGGCAGAACAATTCTTTGGTTTAACAAGAGAAAATTCTGTGCAATCCAGGATTATTCTAGTGTCTGCATATTTGGGTGGAAAATTTGCAGGCAATGTACTCTTGACTTGGTCGGCAGAAGGCCATATCAACCAGTCTTTCAGAATCTGATACAGCAGATTTATCCACGTGTTAATGATGCAGGTAACAGAGCTCTTTGATATTCCAAACCAGTCTGCCAAAATTCTTATTGTCATTCCTTCTCAAATATAAACAAGAGTTATTAGATATTCATCAAAGTGATCAATTATTTTAGTTCTGCCACCTGTTCCATTCTTGAGGTTATTCGTTTTTGTAGATTTAGGTCCTCTCCAATATTCAATTTTGCTTACTCTTTTCTTAATAACCTCAAATATGGATAGTAACACCTTTTTACAAGGCAGTCCAGTGTATAACCTTACACTGTTATCACTGGAAAGAATCATGTTCCTGGTCCTGACTCGTCGGTCTGCCACATCTTCTTCCAACTGAAAAAAAGATATCCCTTAGTTAAAATACAAAAATATGCACTGATCACTTTCATTGTAAGACAGCCTTAATACAACACAAAAAGAGTGGGCGACGGTCAGGGGTACCTTAAACGTTTAGCAATGAAACCATATACACAAGTAGAAGACATGGTCTGCTTCCTCTCAGTAAGCTTATACACTCAAAACATGCTATTATAATCATAGACTGATTGGGGGAAGCACCTGTCGTTTGTCAGTTATACTGCATAGATTTCATTATAATAGACATGTCAGTTATATTACATATATATAGAAATAAACATATTTGTGCTGCACCCATGCAGACAGCACATGTCTGGAGTAAACGGACTTGCTTAACTTGGCTCAGGAGATACAAATGATGAGCGGACCATCAGACAAGATCCATCATAACAGAAAGATATCCATACGTGTTTTAAGCGTTCAGCTAAATTTTGTTATACAACTTACAAAGTTCACTACAACTGAAAGATGTGTCTACCAGTCTAAGCAGTCTAAGTTATACCCAACTAACTACTATATTGGGGCCCATTGTAATGAGGTTAGAGTGTAACTGAATATGCCAATATAAAACAAGAAATGTATATGTACGTACGTAGCTACTCTTACTTTAGTTTTTATGCAAATAAAAAAAAAAATGTGATCTTTAGTTTCTGAACTAAATATTCTTTGATTAAACTTAAAAAAATTAAGCAAAAGTATGTGCTGCATTGTATCTTCTGTTTTCCAGGAGAATGTACCTATGCTGATATATC
>QNXQ01000169.1 GCA_003978875.1 Aquifex sp.
TTAAATAAAATAAAAAGAAAGTCTCTTGATATACCCAATTATTTATCTAAATGGAGGTAAATTAGGAATATACAATGGTACTATAATAGGTTATTTATCGCATTGTCATGTAGAGCTTTTTCTCTCTCTCTTTCTCTGCTTTGTAAATAAAAGTAAATGTTAATAATGATACACATTTTCCGAAAATAAAGTATTGTATAGTTCACATTCCTAGCATAATTTGTAATAATGAAGTACACACATTGCACATTTGCAAACCAACAATAAAAATTCGGAAAATACACAGCCTAGTTGTATGATGCTAACTATAATACACTTGACACATATAAAAGTACTCACTTCTACTGTAATCAATAACTCCCCATGTCATTAACAAATAAGATTCTATAGTTTCACAGGAACTAAAGATGTCACGATATGAAGATTATCTATAGTTTATCTATAGTTTTACGTATATGGCAGTGATTTTATTCCTCGGTTGGCTATTACCGCTGACGCTGCCCTTCTTGAAGTACTTTCCACATTTACGTATGGTGATTATCCTCCACCATGTCTCAGCTGTCCTGAATGAAAACGTCCACTATATATCACGGGTTACCTATTTTACTTGTCTTTAAATAATAACAATGCCCACTCCATCTAATGAAACTTGACATGTAACAAAGCACAAGGGTTTGAAATTGTAGTATCTAAGAGCTTATAACAAGTACGGAGTGTGTCATTATTGCCTCGCCCACCTGGGTATCCATATTCTACGTGACGGGTCAGGGCGGGTTCCCTTCGTCCTTTGTTACATGATGTCCACCCCTAAAAAGGACAAAAAGGTTGGAACTGGAATTCGTGAACTACTTGTAACTAACGCGTGACGTCATGAAGCTGGTCAATCATACGAAAAAATAAGTAAGGACTAAAAGACAACATCGCTTACCAAGATTAGCTGGGACGATGCAACTCACTACCACCCACTCTTGGTGCGGGATGTCCAGTGTTGCCAGATAGCTCTGAGGAGAATCGGCTACAACTAGCGCTAAAACTGGCTAGAAATCGGCTAAACTCACACGTAAATGGCTAGGAAAACGGCTAATTTTATTTTTTTCCGTTCATCCATATTTGTATATATATTCTAAAGGATTGTTTCGGAAAGAAAAGATCTTAATCAGTATAATTTATACGATGTACTCTTTTCTTACCTTTTAGTTACATATCTTGTAAGATGACGTTGAGCACTTCATCGTCTTCATCGTCTTTTTCCTCTACAGACGACGTTGAAGGCTTATCTACTGTACTTGTCCTTGACTGTGGATACTTTTGCCTTGAGGCTACAAGATCCAGAACATCATTTGGGAGGTTGTATGTTACACACGTTTCTGACATTCGCTTCAGCCCATAGCGTACATGGAGCAATGCATTAGTGGTGTCTGTTTGCATTTTATTCCTCAACTTGCTTTTTATGAGGTTCATTTGACTAAAAACTCTTTTAATTTCTGCATTTGAGTGTGGCAAACTTAAGATTGTTAGGGCAACAGATGACAGCTCATGGTAAGGGTTTTGGTTTGAAGCGTCTTTGTAACCGCTAACCTCGGCCTAAAATTTTAGTGTCCTTTGTTTCACGCCATTTTACGAGGGTTATATTTGACCACTGGAGTTCAATTTTTGTAATATCTTCTGCACTAACATTCAATAATTCAAGGAGAGGGGCAATGGAGTCTTTTACTACACGCAGAGTATTCCCAACACTGAACAGTGACATAGTTCTCAACACTCGCACATTGTCCGGGAGCCTTTGGCGAAGTTCTTTGATGAGAGTTATCAGAAATTTTGAGCATCGTTCCCGTAGGTTTCCCTCTAGATTCGCAGACACATGCTTGGGTAGGTCTGATAACAGTTTCTCAGTTTCGTACCCAAGATACACCTTGGGGAGCAGATACTCGTCCAAGTTACAGGTGAAGGGATCTATGCGATGCTGGTGAGATGGAAGTATCACTCTGTTTACTAGTGTTTCAATCAGCAGAGTCAAATCATCTAATAATTTTGAGGGGTCGCGGTTATTAGATTAAAATGCCTTGTTCACTCTCTGAACCTCACTTAAGACAGACTTAAGAAAAAGCATGTAGGCATGGTTGAATTCATCACTGTACATGGCATGTAACATTTCCGAATTGTAGCACTTTTCAGATGTTCTTGTTAAACTGAAATGTGTTTTCAGCTCCAACCACTGGTCACATAGCCTTTGCACTGCAGAAGCAATAGATAGCCAACGGGTCTGGCAGGCTTGTACAATCTTAAGAGGCTCATGTCCATCATTTATGAGTTTGAATAAGTTATTGTATGCCTTCTGTCTTGAGGAGGATCTGGCAAACCAGTTATAGGTTTCACTCACGAGAAATTCTAGGTTCCTTGGCATGGTTACAGAACTTGCGTGTGATACAGCTAACTGGACTGAATGACATACACAGCGGATAATGCACTAACGAAGGAACTTCTTCTTTTAGTTTCTTGTAAACTCCATTGTTTATTCCAACCATCACACTAGCGTTGTCAGTTCCAATACCAATCATGTTCTGTAAGTTAAGTCCATATGCATGTAAAGATGACTTCAGAGCATCAACGATGCCGTTTGCATCACATTCTTGTAGTGGTGCAAGGTGCAAAAAAGTAGAAACTAGTGTCTGTGAATGTTCACTGAAGTAATGTATAGCTAATCCCAGGTATTTATGAACAGCAATATCTGTGGACTCATCCAGTAAAATACTGTACTTCCTGTCACCTATGTCCTCTTTCAGCTTTGAAACAAAATGGGGCATCAGAACGTGTTTAATTATTGCAGTGCATTTAGTTCTGTGCATTGCAACTTCCGCTGAAGTTTTATCACAGAAGCATTTTTTCACCACGTCTACTAGGTGATCACATGAGCTTATGGCACAATGTTTAGCAATGAAAAGTGCCAAATGGGCTTCAGCTCGAGCCACATCACGAGACTTTTCAACCTTGGGAAAACTTATCTTTGCTTGTCGGGAAGAAGAAAATGGTGCACTGTTCACTTGGTGTTTCTTACTTCTTGCGTGATCCTTGATATCATAATATTTCGCTCTGAATGTTGTTTTACAGTATTTGCAAAGAACGCTTTTTTCATCGTTAGGAATTTCTGCGATCCAGTCCTTGCATATATCATCTTGCAGCCACTGTTTTCTAAACTTCTGTGTGTATGTTCGTTGCTTAATTTCCTTAGCCATGTTTGTCCAATATAAGGATCGCGACGGATGGATAGTGCACACTGAATGCACACAGAGTCTCGGACTCACTCAGTGGTACCGCACAGAGACGGCACCTTATAAAAAAAAAATGAATATTCTATTCACACGGAGATGTTTTCTTTATTGCAGA
>QNXQ01000142.1 GCA_003978875.1 Aquifex sp.
ATGAAAAAGGTAACTGATTATTTCAGCGAGGTAGGACTATCATGGGAGAATGTGTGTGCAGTGTGTACCTACGGGGAATATGCCATGTTAGGTTCAAAATCAGGGTTTGTGGCTAGAGTTAAAGCGATTGCTCCTGGGGTTACAGTGACTCATTGCATGATCCACCGTCAGGCACTTGCATCCAGAACCCTCCCTAGGGAACTCCAAGCCATCTTGGACAATGCCATAAAGATTGTCAATTATGTTAAAGCTATGCCTGTCAACACACGTCTTTTCAAAGAGCTGTGTAAAGATTTAGATTCAGAGCATCAAGTCCTGCTATTCTACACTAAAGTTCGATGGCTATCCAAGGGCAATGTTCTGAACCGAGTTTTCGAACTTAGACAGGAGCTAAAGATGTTTTTGGATATGCAAGACAAGGAGGCTATTTTTTTCAGTGACCCACTTTGGGAACCACGTTTAGCATACTTAGCTAATATATTTGACCAGCTTAACAAATTTAATCTGAAGCTTCAGGGTAAAGACACAACTGTGATTCACTTTGTTGACACATTGCGTGCTTTTGTCGCTAAGATCAAGAACTGGACTAGGAAAGTTAGCTCAGGTATTTTTGTTATGTTTGAGAAGTTTTCTGAAGTTGCTGAAGGAGAAGAAGAAGAAATAGAGTCTTGCCTCCAAAATGAAATAATCAGTCACCTTCAAAATTTGTGCCAAGAATTTTCCAGGTACTTTCCTGATTTAGAAGTCATAGATATGTCACTTGTGAGAAATCCATTTAATGTAAAACCAGATATTATTCCCGACTCTGACCAAGATGAATTTCTAGAAATGAAATTTGATTCAGGTATGAAGGATTTTTTTTTAAAGAACATTCTATACAGGAATTCTGGTCACAAGCAAGTATATCATATCCTAGAATTGGGAAGCTTGGACTAAAAACCCTTCTACCTTTTGCTTCAACTTACTTGTGTGAGTCTGGCTTTTCTACCTTACTGCAAATAAAAACAAAAACAAGAAATCGCTTGGGGGTGGAGCATGATATGAGTTGTGCGTTATCTACAACTGTCCCCCAAATTGATACTCTTGTAGTTAAAAAGCAAGCACAACCATCACATTAGCTGCAAAACTGATGTAGTATTTATATGGCACAGCAGATAACTATTGTTTGTATTTCTATGATGATCGTAAAAGTGTAATTTGAGTTTTGATTACAATGCACAGGATTTATTTACAGTAAATGCAGGGCAGTGTTTAATTTCACAAATGAAAAAGTGTAATTTGAGTTTTGATTACAATGCACAAGATATATTTACAGTAAATGCAGGCCAGTGCTTAATTTAATAAATGAAAAAGATGAACAAATAAAGTGTTTTGAATATGCTTTATAATGATTTTATTATCATCATTACACAATTCTGAAGGGCAGTGGGCCATGAGTATTTAGGGATGCCAAAAGTGGGCCATGGGCACAAAAGGGTTGAAAACCACTGGCTTAGGTACTCAGGGTGACAATTCTTTAAGTTTTTCCTTCAACCTTTTAATTTCTTCCTCTAAATTCTTAACAATATAATCCTGATTTTCCCTGGGTGGGGGTGTTTCTGGTGTAGGAGTCTTAGCTGGGTATAAAGTTGATTTCTCCACCTTCCTTATGTTTTCTGCCACTATAAGTAACTTATTTTGCCTCTCGCTTTCTAGCCTTTCTATAAACTTTTCCAGGGATATTTCATCCTCAACAAAACTACTAAGTTTCCCCTTTGACTCTTGAGGCATTCCATCTAGCAACTATCTTTTTATGAATCTATCTCTGCTTGGTATTTTTTCTTTGGGGAATTTGTTAGCAATAGTACCATACTGACAGATGATCTGATGGATGAAAGTCTGTGGGCTATCTCCCCAATCATAATGTTGGCTTTCTAGTTCTTCCCAAGATCAATCAAAAGACAGATCACCAATGAACTCTGTTTGCAAGAATTTTAAAAATTGTTTCCAATCTGTTATTTTACCTTGTCTTAATGCATACTGTAGAACTATAACAATTTGGCTACTCACTCTAGTCTCGGCTACATCAATTCTGTCTTGATCCTTAAGACAGCAGCTTTCAACTTGTTAAAAAAATAAGTTCAATAAGCTATCTGCTTCAGCACCCTGTAAATCATTAAAATATAATTTTGGAATATCCTTGGGTTTTGCTCTGAAAGATGTTGTTAATGGGGTTTCCCTACTTGGGGTACTATTAGTTAATTCCTGATGATGTCTATCAATTAACTCTGCTTGTTCTTGGGCAAGCCTTATCAATGACTCATCCACTACTCCTGAATCATTACAAACCGGGTTCCACATCTTTGCTAATGACTGTACCTAAGTTATTTCAGAATGTTTACAAAAAATGTTTGTGGAGAGTATTCAGTTCTCCTTCACTGGGCTTGATGATGAAGAGTCGCAGTCCGTGACATGGAACTGGTTCCTCATCCCCAAAAAAAGCAAAACATAAAATGTTGACTACTTTGCACATTTTTTTCTTTATCTGCTTGATAATTTCTAGGATATGGTTAGTATGTAATTAGAGCTACATTACTACTTTGCTGTATGTCATCTGATCCTAAGCAAAATATGTTACAATCATGAGGGTAGTTTAAGACTTGATTTAGCCTCTCATCATCAAAAAAGGAATGGGCCCTTCAAACAGATGCCCTGAATTTTTTAAATTCTACATTTTCAACTTCTAATTCACTAGGTATTTGGGAATGACACACCAAAGCTACCTTAAACATGGAATTTTTTAAAAAGTAGTTAGGCTACATAAATTTAGTGGGTTCGGGGATGATGGAAATTCAACTAAGGAGTTAACATTAATTAAAAGTTATCCCAGAACGACTGCCACCACTGTAACAAGATGATTGAAAGAGATAAATAATTACTTATTTAATTGCTGCCACCACTGAAAAGGAGGGGATAGAAGAAAAAAATATTATTGTATGGTAATTTACAATGAAAGGAAAGATAAAGTTTAACAATAAAATTACTATTTCAAAATTAACCTTCTCTTAACAATAACAATAGTTACTTTGGTTTTTATTTTAATGGCACATAATCATTCTACAGGTAATAAAGAGAGATAGGGCTAAAATTTACTTCATTAGTACTTTATTGAGAGTGGATGTCTCTTACTGAAAAAAAAAATTATGGTACCGTAAATTTTGTGGGCCGAGGTTAATGTACGGTCGAGGCAAAGTGAGGTAAAGCGTTGGTGGTTTACAGATTTTTCTCATAAAACTGGTGGAATAAGACTGAGGGATGGAGATTTACAACAAACTAATTATACCA
>QNXQ01000117.1 GCA_003978875.1 Aquifex sp.
ACTGGAAGTTTAAGAGATATTGTAGTAAGAAGATTAACAAAAAATGGTATGAAAGGAGAAAAAATTAATCTAAGTAGACTTAGAATGTTCGGAATGTTCATAGATGATTTCTAAAATCTCCCTCAAAACTTCCTCAATTTCTTTACCGGTGGTATCCACTATAATAGCATCTTCCGCAGGTCTGAAAGGATAAAGGGGTCTCTCCATATCCCTTTTATCTCTCTCAAGAATTTTTTGTAAGATTTCCTCGTAGGACACTTCAGCTCCTAAGTTTCTGAGTTGCTCGTACCTTCTTCTTGCTCTTTCCTCAGGTGAAGCGGTGATAAAAATTTTTACTTCAGCTTCTGGCATTATGTGGGTTCCCGCGTCTCTACCTTCAACAACAATTTGGTTATTTCCTATGATTTGTCTGAAAAAGGAATTTATCCTTTCTCTAAATTCCGGAATTGCACCGAGCTGAGAGGCTCTTTTTCCTACTTCTTCCGTTCTCAATTCTACTTCAGGAATTTCTCCAGTTTCGATTTTGATTACCGTTTTCCCTACTTTAGGGATAACCTCTATTTTTTCCGAAAACAGTGCATCTATATTCTCTAACGAAATTTCCTTTATTAAGGATAGATAAGCAAAAGTTCTATATACCAAACCCGTCTCAAGGTAAGGTATTCCTAGTTTTTCGGAAATTAATTTGGCAACGGTGCTCTTTCCGCTTGCAGAAGGACCGTCTATCGCTATCTTCATCTTCCAACTACATTATAAAGTTGTCATCTTCTGTTAGTATATTCTCATCTGTTCCTCCAATTCCCTTCAACCTTAATTCTAAATCCGCGGGTCTTCTGGCGTATAAAAGAGCTGTCTCCATATCTATAAATCCTTTTTTGTATAATTCTTCTAAGTGCTGGTCAAAGGTTTGAGAACCGTAAACGGATTTACCTTTTTCTATCAATTCTGGTATATCCTGTAATCTATTTTCGAGAATTGCTTCCTTTATAGTTTGCGTCATTATCATTATTTCTACAACAGGAATCTTTCCGCTCTTATCTCTCCTCGGAATTAATCTCTGAGAGTATACCGCTATCAAAGTAGATGCGAGCATTTGTCTAATTTGGTCTCTGTGTTCCAAGGGAAACATACCCACAAATCTATTTACAGTTTCAATGGCATCGAGGGTGTGCAATGTGGAGAATACCAAATGTCCGGTTTCCGCAGCATGCAAAGCTGTTTTAGCTGTTTCTGTATCTCTAATTTCTCCGACAAATATAATATCCGGGTCTTCTCTGAGTGCAGACCTGAGTCCTAAGAGAAAACTTTCGGTATCCCAACCCACCTCTCTCTGAACTATAAAAGACATGACGTCTTTAAAAAGGTACTCTATAGGATCTTCTATAGTGATGATTACCTTCCTAAGGCGTTTATTAATTTCATTAATTATAGAAGCAATTGTTGTTGATTTACCCGAGCCGGTGGGTCCAGTAACGAGAATAAGTCCTGCGGAATGTTTTAAAGCTGTCTGGAACATGACAGGCGGAAGGTTAAGGCGTTTGAAGTCTGGAATATCAAAAGGAATAACCCTTAAATTCATACCATAAGAACCTCTTTGTCTGTATATGTTTACTCTAAATCTTGAAACTTTCGGTATAGAGTAAGATACATCAACCTGCCCTTTACTTTCTAATTCTTCCTTTTTCTTAGGGTGTTTCCCTAAAACTTCATCTATGAACATTTCAAATATATCAGAATCTAAAGGTGGAAATTCCTCCAAAACTTCTAAGCCCTTATCAGCCCTTACTACTGGTCTAACTCCTACTTTTAGGTGAATATCACTCGCTTTCTTTTCCAGTGCCCTTCTCAGTATCTGGTCTAACAAGACCTGCCACCTCCTTTACTTTTTTCTCAATTTCTTCTATTAATTCAGGATGCTCTTGTAAATATCTTTTTGCTTGTTCTTTACCCTGTCCAAGTCTTTTTTCACCGTAACTATACCAAGACCCGCTTTTAGTAATTATTCCAAATTTAGTGGCAACATCTATTAAATCACAAAGCTTACAAATACCTTCACCGTATATTACATCAAACTCCGCTTCTTGGAATGGGGGTGCAAGTTTATTTTTTACTACTCTTACTTTTACCCTGTATCCCTTTTTCTCACCTCCTTCCTTTACATCTCCTAATCTTCTCACCTCTAGTCTCATGTCGGAGAAGAATTTTAAAGCTCTTCCACCGGGTGTGGTTTCAGGATTTCCAAACATTACACCTATCTTTTCTCTTATTTGATTTATAAATATTAACGCTGTATTACTTTTGTGAACAGCACCTTTAAGCTTTCTAAGTGCCTGCGACATTAATCTTGCCTGTTTTCCTATTTGAGCTTCTCCCATTTCCCCTTCGAGTTCATCCTTGGGAACTAGAGCAGCTACGGAATCTATGACTATAACATCAACAGCTCCACTGTTTATTAAACTTTCCGCTATTTCCAGTGCCTGTTCACCGTAATCTGGCTGGGAAATGAATAAATTGTCGACATCTACCCCCAGTTTTTTTGCATACTTCGGGTCAAGTGCGTGTTCCGCATCGATGAATACCGCTACACCACCTCTTTTTTGAGCCTCAGCAATTACGTGAAGTGCTAAAGTAGTTTTACCTGAGCTTTCTACTCCGAAAATTTCTGTAATTCTTCCTTTAGGAATTCCTCCTACTCCAGTTGCAATATCGAGAGAAAGGGAACCTGTAGGAATAGCCTCTACTTGAACCTTTTCAACGGCTTTAAGGGGCATTATAGCCCCTTTACCGAAACGCTTTTCAATATTTGAAAGGGCAACCTCCAAGGCCTTCATCTTCTCAGATAAGTTTTCAGAAACCTTAGCCATTTATTAAACCTCCACAACTCTGGGAACTATGAAAAATCCATCGTCTTTTTCAGGAGCGTTCATGAGAGCTTTTTCTCTATCAAGTGATGGACGAGGTTCATCATCCCGCATAGGAGTTGTTTCAATTGTTTGTATGTAAGGTTCTACATTTTCCGTGTCAAGCTCTTTTAATTGGTCTATAAAAGAAAGTATGTCACCGAGTTGTTTTTGAAAAACTTCAATTTCTTCTTCCTTAAGTTCAAGCCTTGCCAAATTGGCTATCTTCAGAACCCACTCCCTGTCTACCATTATGAATATTAAATTATAAAAAACGCTGGGTGAGAAATTAAGTGGAAATAAAGGAAGCGACACCTAAAGCGGAGAGGTAAACAAGCAAACAAATAAAATTTCTCCAGCCACTCAATTCTAAGAATCTTACTTTTGAAAACAGTCCTTCAACTCTTTGCCTTACAGACTTTT
>QNXQ01000119.1 GCA_003978875.1 Aquifex sp.
CTTACCGTAAAAACCTTGCCTAAATAAGGGGTGAGCATAGCTCTCCACAACCCTTCCTAGGTAGATGGTAACTGCGCATTGTTCATAATAAAACAATCATTGTTATTTTCTTATATAAAGAAGCTTCATGCATATATATTTTTCTTTTTGGTAAATGGAGATGGAATGGTGCAATATCATCATACTAGAAGTAACATTTGACTGCAAATGATGAGGCTTTCCTTTTACTTATTATTTCTTGTGTGGATCCTTAATATAGATGTCTTTCATAGGTTTGCTTTATTATGATGTTATACATTTCCTTGTTTCAGAATGGCAAACAATGCCGAAGACTTTGATGCTTGGGAGGACCTTGGAGAGTGGGAGGAACTGGCTGCCAGACCAGTGCGACGTTTTCATCACAGACAGGACCCCTTCCAAATTTACTCTGAAGAGGAATTCAGAAGAAGATTTCGCCTCTCCAAAGAATGCACACAAGACCTTCTTAGGAGAATACGTCACCATCTTCCAGAAGCAGAAAGTGAAAGAGGTTAGCACTATTGTTTATATGAATATCAGCACTAATAATTACTGTGACTAATAATGTGCCCATTAATCATGTATCTAACAAGGATTCAGGTTGGGAAACATTTGCTGACACACTGAAGAATTCACTTGAGGTCTGTCAGGTCGTGTTCATGAGGGCGAACTGTGGACGACAGTTTCTGAAAAAACATACACTTATTTGCCATATGATACAGAGACAAAGCCTGTTCTCAATCGACTTTGTTGTAGTATCATATAATGAAGAACTGTAAGTTTTCAGAAACTATGTCGTCCACGGCTTGCCCTCATGAACACGACCCAGCTGACCTCAAGCAGATCCTTCAGTGTGTCAAATCTGAATCCTGATGATCTTCAACCAATACAGTCCACCAACCTCTAGCCCTTCTGGGATTGAACCCAAATATAAAGATGGAAATCTCTCTCTCTCTCTCTCTGGAGATAGGAACCTATCTCCAGTTTCTCCATTCACATTTATGCAAGTATAAATTGCTGTCACTGCATTTAGCAATTTTACTTCCACTTGATACACCATTAATACATCCCACAATGCCTCCCTATCAATTCTGTCAAATGCTTTTTCCAGACCCTTAATGCAATATGTACTTCCTTTATTTTCTAACTTTTTCTTAACCATCATCTTAAAATTGAAGATGGAAGAACTTTGAACATCTGCATTCCTTAAATTTAGATTGTTTTTATTCTGGTAATCTGGGACCTTTCCAGTAGCTACATTGCACTGGACTGGCCACTATTGGGTCCTTGGGGTGGGTGAAAAAGGCTAAAACTATACTAACCTAACTGATTGTATCATATTTGATTTAAATCCCTAAAATTGATTTCAGGCACCCCATGTCAAGGTGAAACTGGTGTAGGATGAAAGTCATGAAATAAAATATTCTAAGTATTATCACTTTCCTTAGGTCTTCCTGTACCACCTAGCCTGCAGCTGCTTGTGGCTCTCAGATACATGGCAACAGGAAATTTCCAGCTCACCATCGCTGACTGTTCATCTATGTCACAACCTAGTGTATACAAGTATGTTAGCCTTGTATCAAGAGCTATTGCATCCCTGGCACCTGAAGTCATCAAGTTTCCACAGCCTGCAGAAGAACAAACTGCTATGGAAAAACTTGGCATGATAGGTGGCATGCCAGGTGTAATTGGTTGCATTGACACATTCCTATTGTTAGTGTAGGTGGTGAGAATGCTGAGTTATATAGGTGCAGGAAAGTTTTTTTTTCCATTAATGTAATGGGTGTGTGTGATGCAGATCTGAGGTTCACTTCACTAATCACTGGCTGGGCTGGCAGTGCACACGACTCGCGCATTTTTTCCTCCTCCAACTTACATGATCTCCTGGAGTCTGGTGCTTACAGGGGATTTTTGCTAGGTGACAGTGGCTATGCCTGCCAGCCATATCTTATGACTCCATGCTTAAATCCAGCAACAAACAAAGAGAGGCGTTATAATCTGGCACATGCTAGAACCAGAAATAGTATAGAGAGAGCCTTTGGAATTTGGAAAAGGAGGTTTGCTATCTTATCATGTAAAACAAGAACAAACTTGAGGACAGCAAATAATATCATTGTTGCATGTGCTGTTCTGCATAATATAGCTATTGAGAGTAAGCTGAACCTTGAAGAAGAAGAAATCCCATTGCAGGAGTTGCAACCTGTTCCCCATGCACAGGCAGAACATGGTCCTGGCCGGGCTGCAAGGGATGCTCTTATAGAGAGACATTTTTAACTCAGGATTACAAGAAGTGTGATATGTGCCAAAAAAATATGAAAGTTTGTATTTTTTCCTGGCCTGGTGCAGGTTCACCATGGTCAAGGCTGCACATATGTTTATGCTGCTCCTTATGAAATTAAGTTTTTTTTTTATATATTGTAGATTCATTAGTAAAATTCGTAGATGTTCATATAGCCAATTCCATGATCTCTTATGTTTATGTTGATTACTATGTATTTGTGTGTGTGTGTGTGTAAGATTGAATTTTATTTGTGATTTTCTGAAGAAAAAAAAAAATTAAAATTAATGTGTGGTTCATCACCAGAATTGTGTAAAAATGTTTCTGTAAAAGTACATATGTATATAAAAGTATTCATTATGAATAAAGGAAAACATATATTGTTAACTGAATATTTATTTACACATGAAAACTTATAAAAGTAAAAAAAAATACAAAAATACTTCATACAAATATTTTTCCTGAGGCGGTGAAACTGCACTTTCAGAATAATATCACATATATCAAAGTCCAATCATATATATGTAAATGGTTTATAGTACTTGATAAAGTACATAGTTGCAGTCACTAATGAGGCATAGGTGGACTTTGCAGACTCTGCAAGATCACTATGTTGGTTATTTTATTTGACTTATTTTGATTGATTGATTTATTATTATTACACTTGGGTAATATGTATAGGAAAAACAACAACAACAACAACAACATAGTGATCATTTGCACACCAAAATTATAGGAAGTCTGTACCACTTAATCAGGATGTTAATTTTAATTCTAATAGGATTAATACTTTGAAGAATTTAAAGAATGATAAAAGCATCATAATAACTAAGCCTGATAAAGGGAAGAGGTAGTTATATTAAATAAAACTGATTATATTGAAAAGACTGAGGAAATTTTGAAAAATAAAACTAAATTTAAATTTATTAAGGGTGACTGGTTGAAACATGTGGTTAGGTTGGAGGATAAGTTAAACAGATTATT
>QNXQ01000003.1 GCA_003978875.1 Aquifex sp.
TCTTCCACATCCGCTGGAATTACTTCCTCGCTTTCAGGCTCGGGTAATGCCTCTGCTTCTTCTTCAGCTCTTAAGGATACTATTCCTCTGTCTTTAAAGACAAAATGGTCTATGAGGTTTAGGAATGCCCTCGCTCCCGCTCCCGCTACAAGCCCTAAGAAAAACTCTTTATTCCTAGTTCCCTTTTTGAGTCCCATCAATCCTATTCCCATTACTGCTATATCTCCTACAGGGATACCTTTTTGGATTAGGGAGTTAAGAGGCTGTATTTTGGTGCTACTATGCTTTCTATTACCTTTCCGCCCGCAAGCCCAAAAGCGGTTCCAGCGGAGATAAGCATCAAACTTTTTTGGTCTCTTACGGGATTTTTAATCAAAAGTAGTCCTACGTTCTTCCTTCCACGTTTAACGGTTAAAACTTTTGTCTTTTGGCTTGTTCTTCTTCTTTTCTTTGTGCTTTTCTCTGTGCTTTTCTTTTTCTTAGAGGGATTAATTACTAATGCCTCTAAAACCGCCATCTTTCCTTACCTCCTTTGTTTTTTTACTTCCCGAAAAAGCAAAAGGGAATAAACTAACGTCAAATTGATTTGAAATTTTTTCATCCTACTATTCCCTTTTCTTTTACTCGTCCTTTAAAGCCTGTGATGTAAAGGTGTTTTCCTTCTTCATCGGTCAGAAGCTCGGGAAAATCCGAGAGTTTGAAATCTCCTACTTTTGCTATGTAAACCTCTCCATCTCTACATCGGAGTTCTAAAGGTTCATCTTTTCCGAAAAAGTGAATGTAAGGCCTCGGTGCCCCATCTTTGTCTGAAAGGTAGATAACCGCAAGGAGTTTTCCCAAATATACGAAAGTCTGAGGAACGTAAAACTTTATGCGTTTTGCTTTTTTCGGGAGCTTGCCCCAGTGGAAGGCTGTATAAAGTTCAATGGCTTTGTTGAAGCTCTTTTTGCTTACTTTCATTTTTTGCTCCTTTCTACAAACTTGGCAAGCAAGTAAAGTGCTCCTCCCACCATCGCCATCTTCCCAGCGTCGTTTATGGTTTTCCTGATGTCTTCTACTATGCTTTTTTGGTCAAACTGAACGCAGTAATCGGCTTTTACTTTTCCCTGTTTTACAAGCTCAAGGCAAGCGATACGCCTTTGTTCTTGTTTTATGTCCCTTATTATGGTTGTGCCTGTGATGGCTGTGATAGTTGCAACGCCTACAGCTGTTAAAACGAGAGGGAGCATTCTTTAACCTCTTAGCATTCTAAAGAGCATAAATCCGCCTGTGAATAACATCAGAGGCATTAAGGCATTTTGGAGTCCTTTATCCTGTGTTGGTGTTGCAGGTGCTGGAGACACAGGTTTAGGAGGTTTGGGAGTTGAGGGAACAGTTCTCTTCCTTACGGTTGTGTTTGCCGTTCTCTGATGGCTTCTTACAGGCATTATTGCGGGAACGGGTTTTGTAGGTCTTTTCATGCTTCTTACGGGTGGTCTGTATGCCCTTACAGGTCTTCTTATCGGTCTTCTCCCAATTCTTACAGGTCTTCTTATTCTTCTTCTTCCTATAAGCCTTCTGTAAGCTCTTATAAGCCTTCTGTAAGCATTCAGATAAATACGTTTTCTCGTTCTTCTCCATAGATTGAAGTATCTCCTTGCTTGGGTTTTAGTTCTTAAGATTATTCCCTTTCTCCATGCACTTCTTAGCCTTGAGAACCATGTTCTTGGATGTTTTTTCTGGAGTTTTTTAACTCTTGCAAGCCAACGCCTGCGAACTAAAGCCCTTCTTATTTGCCACTTCTTATATCTTGCCCAATTAGATAATGCTCTCCCTTTTGCCAGAAGCCAAGCCTTAGCCTTGGAGAGTAAGCCGTATTTGTAGGCTAATGCACCGCCACCTATAACCGCTCCTGCAATAATTGCAGCCTTTAACGGTTTCCTTCTTATAAACCTTCCCACCTTTTTAAAGGTTTTTCTTACTTTCCTGAAGAGCTTTTTAAAAAATCCGAGTTCTTGAGCTTCCGAGAGTTCTCCGTAAAGCTCCGCTAAGGCTAAAGCTTCCTCGCCGTCTAAGGTGTCTATAGGAGTGTCAAGCTCAAAGGAAAGCTCATAGCTTTCTCCCGATAAGCTATCGATGGGAACGCTTAAAACCTCGTTAGGATTTTCTTCTTCTCCTTCAAGCTCGGAAAATTCACCGAGTTCATTCTCAAGCCTTAAATATTCTTCTATTTCCCTTTCCGTATCTTCTACATCTTTCAAAACTTCTTTCTCATCAAGGCTAAGCTCCTTTCCTAAGGTGTCTACTTCTAAAAGTATTGTGCCCATATTTAAAAACCTCCTTTATTTTAGTCTTGTAAAGAGATACGCAATTCCGAAGATTGCAACCGCAGGAATAACTACCTTAAAAAAGGTTTCTTCCCTTTCCTTCTGTTCTTTCTTTTGGAAAAACCTACCGATAAGTGGAAGATCTTTTAAAGAAAACCCTACTTCTCCGTAAAAGGAATATTCCTCTTCTTCAAAAAGGTCTATTTCTTCTATGGGATAAGGTTTTTCTTTGAAAGGTTCTTTTGCTGTTGTGTCTACGGTTATCCATCTGTCCTTTACCTTAGCCTTTATAAAAACGTGTTCAAATTTACCGTCGTGATTGATATCTCCTAAAACTATCTTGATGGGAAAACCTGCAATTCTGAGGAGAGTTCCGACTAATACGGTGTGGTCATCGCAATCTCCCATACCTAAGATGAGCGTTCTTTTAGGGCTTTGAATGGTCTCAAGTCGTGGAGGGTCGTAAACGTATTTTACATTTCTCCTTACATAATCAACTATCCTTCTGATGTAGCATTCAAAGGCTTTAGAAGGGCAAGGCTTTATAATTTTTGCTACAAGCTCCCTCAGTTTCACATCCTTGGAGTGTTCAAGAATAAGGTATTTGATGATTTCTACCGTTTGGGATACATCCGAGAGTTTTAGGCTGTAAGCTTCTGGCTTTTCCGAAATTTTTACGGGAGATGTCCCTATCTCGTTTAAAAACCTTTCCATACAAAAAGAGCTAAAGAAGGTAAGCCAAAAAGTGAATAAAAAACCGTCTATTTAATTTGAAGTTTCTATCCTTTATTGTGTCTAAACAATTAGACACTTATGTGTCTAATAACGTGTGTCTAATCGTGTGTCTAATGTGTCTAATTTTGTGTCTAAATATGTGTCTAATTCTATGTGTCTAATGTGTCTAATGAATGTGTCTAATTGTGTGTCTAAAATCTCAGTCTACTTTTAAAG
>QNXQ01000067.1 GCA_003978875.1 Aquifex sp.
GGAATCTTAAGCAATGTGAAGGGGCTGGGGTAAACCACTGGCACTGGGGCCTGGCTGTGGAAGAGTCTTGAGGTGGCAGATGTCAAGATTAACCCATTTGCGCCGCTCGTTGTGTCAACGCAACGTGAAACAAGCTACAACATGATGTCGAGCTACACTGAAAGGACGACATGCTGCATCCTGTAGCTGCTTCCGTTGCCAGTAGACACCCAGAACTCCCAGTGGAAGGTTCACATGATTCCTGACGTCTCACCATTTGAGGGGAAAAGATAGTGAAAGAAGCTCCACTTTCTGAAATACGATGTCTTCATCAAAAAAGAGGTGTGTAAAGAAAATCATTATCGAATATTTGTTCATAACTATTTAACAGTAATTTTCTATGTTTCTGTTGGTGACAGAACCCTTCTCAACTATGTTTTATTTGATAGGATGCTGATGACAGTTGTGTAAAAACTTTATAAAGAAAAAGTTGCGCTAACGCAACCAGCGGCACCTAGTTGTTCACCGATGTTGCGCTAACGCAACCATCAGCACCGGCTTCTTCATTGATTTAGTTATTTTGCACTGCATAGTATTTTTTTCGCACATATAATTGCAGTGAATAAATATATCTGTGTAGCCTAGCATTGTTTGTTGATTGCATACATATCGTGTACACAAATTTACGAAATATAATTTCCTTTTTTTCAGAAAAATGAATTTGAATGACATTCTAGACGAGCTAGAGAAACCTACCATGTCGGACGAGTCTGAAGTTAGTGATGAAGATGATGAATCCAGTGAAATGGTAAAACAAACTGAAGCACATGACCTTTACATCATGCCTGCAAATGATGGTGCTGTGACGGATGAAGATTCTGGCGAAGAAGAAAGCGTGGATATCTCTAATCTTCCTGCAACACAACTAACTGCTTTTGCAGTGATAGAATCTTCAGGGTCACAAGATGATGCAGATGAAGGTGTTGAAAGACAAGAATCCCAGGAAAAGAAAATTATAAAACTCAGAAAATGGAAAGCACAAGATCTCCCAGAAAAGACAAATGTTCCATGTTACCCATATAAACCATCAGTTGCTGATATTCCACGTACGCCTAGCCAGACACTTGAGCTTTTCTTGGATGTATTAGCCATTGATCACCTAGTGAAACAAACTGTGAACTATGCTATACAGAACGGCAAACATTCATTCACGTTAACAAGTGATGAAATGAAAACCTTCATAGGAATTTTGTTGGTGTCAGGCTACTGTTGCGTTCCACGTCGCAGACTGTATTGGCAGAGACAACCAGATGTGTACAATGAGCTTATTGCTGACTCCATGCGTCGGGATCGCTTTGATGAGAGAATGAAGTTTTTTCATGCTGCAGACAACACAAAGCTTCCCAAAAATGACAAGTATGGCAAAGTTTCTCCGCTCATGGAAATCCTGAATGACAACTTTCTGAAGTACGGGGAAGTATTTGGGCCAAGTAATATCTCCATTGATGAGTCAATGATACCCTATTTTGGTCGATATCCGACTAAGCAGTTCATTCGGGGAAAGCCTGTGCGATGGGGTTATAAAGCATGGGTTGCAGCTGATCCAAATGGCTATGTTTTTTATATATCTGTTTACCAAGGGAAAGATGGTGCTAAGGATAAGGCTAATGCAGCTTATGGTCTTGGTGGAAAAGTTGTTCTTGATGTTTTGGATGTCATAGAAAAATATTATCCAACAAAGAAATTATCCCTTTACTTTGATAACTTCTTTACATCACTCAAACTTATAGAAAAAATCAAGAGCATGGGCCATGATGCCACTGGCACACTAAGAAAAAACCGAATCGAAAAATGCCCATTTACGAATCCTGCAAAGTTTATGAAACTACCTAGGGGATCTGAAGAACATTTTTGTGATGCTGAATCAGGGATAATTGCAGCACGCTGGCACGATAATGGCATTGTTACCATTGCATCATCTGAGTATGGTGTATCACCAGTAGTGAAGGCTGAACGTTATGTTGCTTCTCAGAAGAAACGTATGAATGTTTTGATGCCAAATGCCATCCATCAGTATAATCGGAAAATGGGTGGTGTTGATAGGCTAGATCAAAATATTGCACAGTACCGGCCTTCAATTCGTGGGAAAAAGTGGTACTTTCCAATCATCACTTACCTGATTACAGTATGTGTAAACAATGCCTGGATTTTTGCAAGGGAAGGAGGTTACAAAGAGGATATGTTGTCATTCATACGTGCTGCTGCTACTGAATGGCTACAGAATCATGGCAAAAAGCCAAATAATCCAGGGAGATCACGGTCAGTTCTCAGTGTTGCAGGTGTATCTGCACAAATGCGGTATGATAATGTTGGGCATCACATCGTGAAAACGGATCCTCCAAGGCGCTGTCGTTGCAGGTTATGTAACAGTCAGACTGTATTCATATGCCAGAAATGTAAAGTATACCTACATCAAAAGTGTTCAGTACAATACCATACCATGTAGGCCAGGAGAATCCTGTGAAAATGTATCTAGGTTGTACTATTTCTTTTTGGATTTTTTTTTTATTATTATTATTACATGCACCCTCGAGAACTGCATTCTCTCTCTCTCTCTCTCTCTCTCTACAGGGGTTCTATTCTTTGGTTTTCTTTCGTTTATAATCAAGTAATTCCCAGTTTTCCTTTTTAGTCAGGAAAATATTATTATGTATCAGAAGTGAATCTTATCTGCAATTTTTCCATTTTTCTTCCTTGCCAAGAATTGTATCCTAGTCCCTTCCTTTGATTACTTTTTATATGAAGAAGAGTAAACTTGTTTTCCATTTGCCCATATGTATTCAAATCAAGTTTTTTTTTCTTATGTTTTTCCTAGTATATGCGGATAGTTGCGTTTACGCAACATGCAATGCTGTTGGAACGCCCCTCGTTGGGTTTGCGCAACAAGAGATTTTCGTCAATAAAATTTAAGGAATTGCACATATGGATTATTTTTTATCATAATTCTGTTGTTTCCTTTCACATGATGCATATAGGAAAAAGGCAACATCAAATTCTAACTTTCATTTTTTATCGGCTTAAATGGGTTAATATAGTGGTATTTCCTGAGTTTCAGAAAAATATCTTAAAAGTGCTGCATTTCCGGTGAAATTGCACTTTTTTTCAACATAACATTATTTCTTTCATTTTTGCCTTATATCCTAATATGTAAGCATTTTGGGCAATTTTACCAATTGTTTTCTTCTGTAATATGGCACTTCTCACGTGCTCTAT
>QNXQ01000115.1 GCA_003978875.1 Aquifex sp.
TACATAGGAAAGGCGAAAAATTTAAAGAAAAGATTACTCCAACACCTAAAATTATCGGAAATAGACCAAAAAGAAAAAGCAATTCTCCAAAGCTGTGATAAGTTAGAGTGGATTATTACGAGAAACGAATACGAAGCTCTAATCCTTGAAATAGATTTAATTCAACAACACAAACCTAAATACAACGTTTTGCACAAGTTCGGAGGCGGATATCCTATGCTTCTTCTTACAAAAGATAAATTTCCCACAATTAAAGTTGTGAGAGGAACCCATCACGAAGGAGAGTTGTTCGGTCCCTTTCTTCAATCTAAAAGAGCTTACAAAGTGAAGAAGTTAATCCATAACCTATTTAAACTCAGAACTTGTGACCCTATGCCCGAAAGGAAGGAACCTTGCATGGATTACCATTTGGGACTTTGCAGTGCTCCCTGTTCAGGTTTTGTATCGGAAGAGGAGTATAAGCTTTACGTAGAAAGTGCAAAAGCTATGCTTACGGGAGAAGTAGCGGAAATCTTACCCAAACTCTACGAAAAGATAGAGGAGTTTTCAAAAGAGCTTATGTTTGAAAAATGTGCTCAAATAAGAGATCAAATAATAGCCCTTGAGAATATAGCCAAGGGTCAGGCGGTAAGTAAACTCCCTTTCAAAGAAGCGGACTTCTTCTATAAGGAAGGATTGAGTGTAGGTTTATTCCTTATAAGGAGTTCAAAGCTCGTAAGCAAAGAAATTTACAACTTCGAAAAGGAAGAAGAAATAGAAGAGTTTTTATTGGGTTATTACTATTCAAACTATATACCTTCGGTAATTCTTACAAATTTTGAAATCCCAAAGGAAATAAAAAACTGGCTTGAGAATAGAGCTAAAAAAGATGTAAGGATTTCAAATGAGGTTCCAGAGGAACTTGAAGAAATAGCAAAGGAAAATCTTACCGCAAATGTGGACTTAAAAGTTTTAGAAAAAGAATTCAAACAAAAATTGGGATTGTCCTTGCCGAGAGTAATAGAAGGTTTTGATATATCGCATTTTTACGGAGAAGATATAGTAGGTTCCTGTGTAGTATGGAAAGAAGGAAGAATGGACAAAAAAAATTACCGCAGGTACAGAGTAAAAACTGTTCATGGTATAGACGATTACGCTTCATTGGAGGAAATCCTCACGAGAAGAGCAAAAAGAATCGTAAAAGGTGAGGTGGAAAAACCCGATATCTGGTTAATTGATGGAGGAAAAGGGCAGCTGAATATTGGAATTAAGGTAAAGGAACTCTTTGGTTTGAATTTGAAAGTTTTTAGCCTTGCGAAGGAAGAAGAAATTCTCTATACAGAAGACGGTAGGGAGATAAAACTTAAAGAAAACCCTATACTCTACAGAGTTTTCGGTCTAATCAGAGATGAAGCCCATAGATTTGCTCTCAAATACAACAGAAAACTCAGGGAGAAGAGATTTTTAGAAGATATCCTTACGAAGATAAAGGGAATAGGACAGCAGAAAAGGAAAATAATATACAGGAATTTTGAAACCCTTTACGACCTCCTTAATGCTAAGGATGAAGAACTAAGAAAGCTGGGTATAAACCCATCTCTGAAGCAGGAAGTTAAGAAATATCTCGAATAATTTAAAACTATTATGAAAATTTACAGAGCAGGTAAACAGGGAAATCTTCGCTCTATTACTCTTTTCCATGCAATGGCACGATTGGGCTACGAAGGTTTGATTATCACCACACCAACGGATACCTACGTAAGTGTGGGCTATTTTGATAAAACCGACGAAATAATAGACATCAAAAAATGTAAGGAACTGAGCATACCTGTAATAAGAAGGGAAGTAGGAGGCGGAGCAGTTCTACTCCATGAAAACCAGGTATTTTATCAACTGATAATAAACAAGAAAAAAGTTCCCTTTAAAGTAATAGAGGCCTACCAAAAGTTTTCAAAACCTGTGATAGAAGTGTATAGAAAACTCGGAGTAGAGGTAGAGTATAAGCCCGTAAATGACCTCATAGTGGCAAGAAACAAGAAAAAGATTTCGGGACAGGGTGCAGCGGATATAGAGGATTCCTTTGTGTTTGTGGGAGGAATATTACTCAGGTTTAACACAAAACTTATGGCTCAGCTGTTTAAAGTTCCCGAAGAAAAGTTCAGGGACAAGATTTATAAAAACTTAGAGGAAAACATAACCTGGGTTGAGAGGGAAACCGGCAGACTTCCCTCCTACGAAGAGGTTGAAGAACTCCTAATAGAAGAATTCTCAAAGATAATAGACTTTGAAGGAGAATCAGAAATTCCAAAAGAAGCTATAGAACTTGCCGATAAACTAAAAGATGAATTCACTTCAAAGGAAGTTCTCTTTGAAGATACGGGCAGAAAACACAGAGCTATAAAGCTAAGAGAAGGTGTTTACCTTAGAACAGGCCTTCATAAGGCCAAAGGAGGACTGATTAGAGCTGAAATTTATACCGACGGTGAAAAGATCGTCCAAGCGAAGATTTACGGAGATTTTACCCTTTACCCTAAGGGCAAAATAAAGAACTTAGAAAAACGTCTCGAAGATGTAAAATTTGAAAGGGACGAAATAGTAAAGGTTTTAGAAGATTTCATGAAGGAAGTAGAATTTCCCGGCGTAGAAGTAGAAGACCTGCTTATGGCTATCTACGGAGACTGAAACCTCTTTATCTTTATTATCACTCCTTCTTTCCCTTTTTCTATCTTCTTAATCGTATGAACCTCGTAGATTAAATTATCGTTTTTTATCACACCTGCTTTTTCCATAACGTCCCACAGGGATTTAAGCATGTTGTCTATATCCCTTTTTCTCCTGTTGGGGAGTATTAAGGTTATATCAACGGATATTTCGTAGTCTATGGGTTTATCCTTGTATTGTTCTTTGAGTTCCCATATTGCACGAATTTCCCAAAGCTTCACACGGGGATGTTTAAAAACTCTGCCACCCTTCCGTCTTATATATCTATTGCTTTTAGGTACAGGGAGTTTAGACAATACAAGCTCTATCTCACCCATCCTGAGCTAACGCAAAACTAACGAAAAACTAACACATAGCTAACACTCGGTAATTAATATACCTTACAGAAAAAATTAAAAAGGAGGTGAAAAGATGAGAAGAAAGGCCCTTTTAGCAGGAGCTATATTTCTGGGTATTATAGCCTACAACTGCGGAGGCAGTGGAGGAGATACCACAACGGCTTCAACCACTTCAAGCAATTTAACTCCCTTAGATGTGTATA
>QNXQ01000209.1 GCA_003978875.1 Aquifex sp.
ACTCCTTGACTACAGAGCCTTTCTTGTCATAGCTCTCAACTCCAGAACCGAGAAAGCCAAGGAAGTCAAGGAATACGTTATCAACATGGAAAAGGAAGCCCGCCAGAGGATAGTTCTCGCACAAAAAGGCTTAACTCCTGAGACCTTAGAACTCGTTCAAAACGACCCCGTTCTTGCCATGCTTGAAACTATCAGACAGGTAAGGCTAAAACAGCTTGAACTTGAACAAAGGCAAAAGGAACTCGAGGAAAGGCAGGAAAGGGTAGAAGAGACGGTAAAAGCCTTAGCCTACGAAAGGATAACTACCGATGAACTACTCAAAATTCAAGGCTGGGTAAATAAGGTAGCAAAGGTATGGCGGGAAGTCAAAGAGCTTGAAGGTAAACGATACACTTACAGAGAAGCTCAACAATACATCAAAGCAAGACTATGCGAAATTTTTAAAGTCAAAGACCTGACAGATATCCCAAGAAGAAGTTTTAGCGAAGTGATTGAACGACTAAACAAAAACTACTCTTTTTATAGAAGAAAATGGGAAAAGCTTAAGGGTTTACGTTCTTTATTATATTGATTTTCAGTTATTAGATTAAGACTAATGTTCTCGATTGAAGTGATGCAGATGCTTGAAGAGATTTACACCCGTTCTTTTTCGGTTCTCTCTAAAATTTTTTCTTTTCCGGTAGAAACAAAACGAGAAATCAAAGAAAAAGAAAGGTCTCAAAAAGGTGCCCATAAGAAACCGGTTAGTGTAAAAAATGGGCAACGTGCCGGAAAATCCCGTAAAGTTTCAATCTTTGAGCTGCTCCTTACAAAGAGCGTAGAGGAGATAGCTAAGGACATAGGGCGAGCGAGGGATAAAGCATGGAACGGAGAACCTCTAAGCTCTTACGAAAAGTTTTTATTTGATGCGTTTTTAGACATGGGAAATAGCACCCTTGAAGATTTAGCAAAGAGCTTAAAAGCAAAAGCAAAGAGGTATGGCGTATGAGAGTATTGAACGAAGAAGCGTTTCTCTTGGAGCTTGCTAAGCTACTTATTAGGGCGGAAGCTTTGGAGGAGGAAGTAGGATGCGGGGAGCAATATATGCAAGATATTCAACCGAAAGACAAAACGCAAAATCTATCAGGGACCAGATACAAATTTGTAGAGATTACGCTAGTAGACACGGGATAGAGATTGTAGCAGTTTATACAGATGAAGAAAAAAGCGGGTATAGCTTTAATCGTGAAGGACTTCTTAAACTCATCGAAAGCGCTTAAAAGAAAGAGTTTGATGTTCTATTGGTGGAACACACTTCAAGGCTTGCCAGGGACGGGCTTGAACTCCGCAGGCTTCTGAACGAGTTCCGTTTCGTATACCGCATTCCTATTATCTTCGTGTCCCAGAATTTGAGAACCGATAGAGAACAGGATTTAGCGATTATAAAGCTTTTTAACATTGTAGATGAACAGTACGTAGAAGCTATCAGAATTGCTACAAGAAGAGGGCTTGAAGGTGTTCTCAAGGAAGGAAGATGGGTAAGTGTTGCACCTTATGGTTATAGGCTTGTGGGGAAAGGTGTACTTGAGATTAACGAAGAAGAGGCAAGGGTGGTTAAAGAAATCTTTGAGCGATATGCAAATGGTGAAGGAATGAGAAGTATCGTCTACGACTTAAATAGACGAGGAGTAAAACCTCCGAAGGCAAAGACCTGGTCGCAATCTTCTATTTCTAACATAATACAAAGGGAGCTTTACAAAGGTTTATTTGTTTGGGGGAAATACAAATACTTTGTAGACCCGATTACCGGAAGAAAAAAGAAGGTTCCGCAGGATAACCCGGTTGTTGTTCCGGTACCTCATTTGAAAATCGTTGATGAACATATCTGGGAAAAGGCAAATCAAAGACTACGTGAACAAAGAAGAACAACAAAACGAGTTAGAAAAATGCATCCGCTTTATCAAATAGTTAGGTGCGGGCATTGTGGAGATTTCATGGGAAGAGATGGCAACAAATTAACCTGTCTAAATTACCGCAATAAAAAAACTTGCGATAATCCCATAAGGCTTGATTACCAGTTTCTCTATAAATGGCTAGTCGGAAATCTTAAACAGTACATTCTCCTTAACAGAGAAAAAATAGAGAAAATTGCAAGGAATTTAAAAGCAAAGGACAAAGGCTATAAAGAGGAACTCACAAGAATGAAAGCTAAACTGGAAAATCTCATGGAGCTGTATGCAGAAAGACCTTCCCCTTACCTTAAGGAGAAAATCAGGGAGTATGAATTGAAAATAGAAAAACTTGAGGAACTCTGTAAAAGACAAGAAGCTGAATTTGATTTTGATAAAGCTTTAAGGAACTTGGAAAAAGTCCTAAGACTTGACGCAACGGAAGCAAACAAAATTCTCAGGATGTTTGTAAATGAAGTAGTAATTTCGGAGAAACACGGGATTATCGATTTAAGGATAAAAACCACAGCTCCTTTATCCACGGTTGTGGGAGTTAAAGAAATGGGCTGCCCGGGACTCGAACCCGGAACCTGCGGATTAAGAGTCCGCCGCTCTGCCGATTGAGCTAGCAGCCCTCTTTAAAAGAATTATATCAAATTGGCCGGGCTGGCGGGAGTCGAACCCGCAACCTCGGGATCCGTAGTCCCGCGCTCTATCCAGTTGAGCTACAGCCCGTTCCAAAAAATTTATTTTAATTCCTCCGAAAAAATTAGCAATCGTGTTAATTACAGCTTCGCCTGGGTTTACCTATATAGAAACCCTGAGCATAATCTATGGACAAAGATTTTACGGCATTGTATATAACTTCATCTTCAACATACTCAGCTATAGTCTTTATACCCGCAGTTTTAGCAAGAGTTACCGCTCCTTTAACAAAGGCTTCATCCAGCTTACTTTCAATCATGGACCTTATAAACTCACCCTCTATTTTTATAAAGTCAATAGGGAATAATTTTACGTAAGTAAAGGATGCAAATCCCGAACCGAAGTCATCGAGAGCAAATCTAAAACCTTCTTCTTTCAAGTGCTTGACAAACTTCTTTAAAATTTCTAAATTTCTAACAGTTTCTCTTTCAGTTATTTCAAAAACCTAAAGTTTTGCATGAGGTGAGTAGGGAAAATCAAGTTTTGGAGCAAAAAGTAAACGAGCCTATCATCAGGGAAAGGAGAAAATCGTATGCCTTGTTGTACCAAAGACATAAAGAGCTCTATAAATTCAACCATTCTCAGATAAATAT